>CBFCZA010000125.1:0-8325 GCA_965602285.1 uncultured Curvivirga sp.
TATTGGTCAAGTGCCCTTTGGCCTATTGGTCAAGTGCCCTTTGGCCTATTGGTCAAGTGCCCTTTGGCCTATTGGTCATGTGTCCTTTGATCTATTGGTCATATGTCCTTTGATCTATTGGTCATATGTCCTTTGATCTATTGATCATGTACCGTTTGGCAGAATGAACAGAGATATCTCTACCCACACCAGAAAACCATGATATAGTTAAACAAATGACATAAGGTTGCGCTTCATGAAATGGTTAGAGTTAAAAATCCCCCCCCTATTATTAACGGTCGTTTTTATAATTGATCTGGCCTTTGTTCAGTGGATGTATCCTGAAAGCGCCTTTACCTTTCCCTATCATCAATGGATCGGCGGCGGGGGTATTCTTATAGGTATGTTGATTTGTGGACTTGGCATAAAAGAATTTCGCGACGTAAAAACGACGGTAAATCCAACCAAGCCAGAAACCAGTGTCAGCCTCGTCACCAAGGGAATTTATAAATACAGCAGGAACCCTATGTATTTGGGTTTCATGATCTTACTTTGCGGAACAGTTGTCTTTTTTGCCAATACGATCACCCTCATGCACCCGATTTTATTTTTCATCTATATGCATTATTTCCAAATCAAACCAGAAGAACGTGCCATGCTTTCTAATTTCGGCGAAGATTATCTTCTCTATATGACACGAACTCGTCGTTGGATTTAAGAACCAAAAATGACACCTTTTATAGGTCACAAAAAAGGCCACCCGAAGGTAGCCTTTTATAAATTATATATAAACTCAATTATATATTGAAACAATTACATGTTGGAATTGATCCACTCTTCCAATTGTGTTTTTGGTAATGCGCCGACTTTTGTCGCAACAACTTCACCATTTTTAAACAGCATCAATGTTGGAATGCCGCGTACGCCAAATTTACTTGGTGTATTTGGGTTTTCATCAATATTGATTTTAGCAATTTTTACTTTGTCGCCCATTTCAGTCGCAATTTCTTCTAATGCGGGGCCGATCATTTTACATGGACCGCACCATTCTGCCCAATAATCAACCACTACAGGTATATCTGCACCCAGAACGGCGCTCTCAAATTCGTCGTCTGTTACTTTTACAGTGGACATTTTTATGCTCCTTAAATGTCTTAAAAAATATGAATGGTAACAACCATCCCTTAAACTCACTTCCTATAACTTAGGGAGTAGGTGAAAACAGGTCAAGATGTCCTTTGTCTAATTCCATTATTCTTGGCCCATCCGTCCAGAGTAAAGCACATCGAATTTGGTGTTTAGGGTAAAGGGTTTCTAACACAGAACGATAGCTAGCCATTTGTTTTATATAGGTTTCTGGAACATCAGCCGGATCATATGGGGACGGTCTTAATGTTTTATAATCTACAATAAAAACTTCTGTGCCTGTGACGACCAAGCGATCTATCTGACCCGAAACCAATTGGGCCCCTTTACCGTCTGATTTCCCCTCAACAAGGCCAACAACAGGCACTTCTGCCCGACTGTTTGATCCGAAAAGAGTTTTAAATTCAGGTGCTTCCATGATGGCCATCACTTCATTGGTAAGTTCAATTTTCTGATCCTCTTCCAATCCATGGGCCGATTGAGATAGAAAACGAAGGCATGCATTGCGTCTGTTTTCACCCGCAAGATCAGGTAGCGTTTGCAGCAATCTATGGACCAACCGCCCCCGTTTAAATTGATTACGTCCCTTTGCCAAACGAGGGGAACGCACAGGTGGGTTTTCAGTTTCGGAAATAACAGCCGCACTTGGGATCAATGGACGCGGTGGTGTAGGCTCCGCCCCCGGAGCACTGCGCATCCATGCAGGGATATCTTCAATTTCTTCCTTGTCCGAACTTACTTCTATTAGTTCAGGTTTTACCTCTGCAACATGTGCTTCTTCATAGACATACCCTTTACCAGTCCATGCATCCATCGTGTCTAAGGGGGCTACAAAATCGACTTCATCCCCTATTTTGGAAAGACCTTGTTGAATGAGATCATACCAACAATCCTGACTAGCACCTTTCGTACCCACCGCACCACAGACCAACAAGCGATCTTCGGCACGTGTTAAGGCCACATATAGGAGGCGACGATATTCATGATCTTGAACTTGCTTAACAGATGCTTTTGCTTTTTCCCCAACCGCTTCTTGGTAAGAACTATTCGGCGTCCAGATTGGGAATTGAAAATCTTCTTCTTCCACCCAGCGCAATGGTAAATCACGACCACCGGGAACAGAGGTGGTATCCGGCATAATGACGATAGGGGCTTGTAGTCCTTTAGACCCATGCACTGTCATGATCCTAACTTGATCACGCGCACCAGATTCCAAATCACGTTTCACTTCTGACTGACCCGCGTGGAACCAATGGATGAAACCTTGTAAGGCAGGTGCATTTCCTTGTTCGTAAGAAAGGGCCATGCCCAAAAATACTTCCATAGGATCTTCAATTTCTCGACCAAGGCGCGCAACCATTGCTTCGCGCCCTGTTAACATACGCTTTTCTTGCTTATCTAACGCAGGGCAAGGTTTTGCCAAAATATTAGAGAATAATTCAAAAGGACGAATGAAATCTGTACGCGCCAAGAATTCTTGCAACCAGCGCACAACAGGCCCGTAACGTTGATGGTCCCGACCATGCTCTCGTAAATTATGCCAAAGAGAACGGCTTCCTCTTTTATAAGCCAAATCAAACAAATCATCATCATTCAGGCCGATTAAAGGGGACTTTAAAACAGTCGCCAAAGATAAATCATCATCCGGCATAATTAAGAATTGCGCCAAGACCATAAGATCCATGACAACAATCTGTTCGGAAAGGATCATCCGATCCACACCCGCCACCGGAATATTACGCCTTTTTAAAGACCGGACCAAAAGTTCAACAAAGGCGTCACGGCGACGCACCAAAACCATAATATCGCCAGCGCGAACAGCACGTCCTTTCGAAGGAAGGTCTTCCACCCCAATCCATTTTTCTATTTGAGAGGACAATGCATCTGCAAGTCGTTGTTTTGGGCTGCTGTCACTTTCTGTTTCTGTGGGCAATAACCATGGGTCAGGGTCCACAGGGCGAGAGGCTTGGACAATAGGCCAAATCTCTACCTTGCCGCCGTGGCCTTTACGAAAGGCAGTGTGATGGACGGGCTTGCCAAACGGCACGACCCCTTCTTTTGCCACAGGATTTTCAAAAACCGCGTCCACCATTTTTAAAATAGCATTGGTTGATCTGAAACTTGTATCCATAGGCACCATTGCCCATTTTCGATCTACAGAATGAACTAATTCTTCAAACACACCTTGCATCCGACGAAATTCTTTTGGATCAGCACGTTGAAAGCTAAAGATCGATTGTTTTTCGTCACCAACAGCAAAAATTGTACGATGCATGTCACGTTCAAAATTATCAGGGCGCGCGTTATATTGGCCTTCGCCTGTGAAAAACTCACGGGTTAAGGTTTCTACCACTTCCCATTGTTCGGGGTTAGTGTCTTGGGCCTCGTCAATCAATACATGTTCAAGACCGCCATCCAACTTGAATAAAACCCATGCCGCCGCCCCATCTTGGCGTGTTAAAAGGGCGCAGCTTTTTAAAATCAAATCATCAAAATCCAACAAGTCACGGGCATGTTTTTCAAACTCATAAGCCCGAAGCATGGCATCGCCTAAACGTAACAAACCAGCGCTGGCAGAAGCTGTTACTTGGCGGGAAACACGATCTTGAATTTGGAGGATGCGGTCTTGTTCTGCCAACAAACAGTCCCCTAGATCAAGACGTGCATCAGCGAGCTTTTTAGTCATCAGTTTTTTACGCGGTTCAAGGGTTCCCGTCAAAAAGGCGGTACGGTATTTTTCAAACCCAATGATACGGCCCTCTAGATCCACCTCTAACCAAGCTTGTAGTTTTTCTGCGATGCCAATATCAGTTTTGGTGCCTGTGAAAAGATGATCCATGGCGTGACGTATATTCACACGATCAAAGGCCCCTTCTGCGCAAGCTTCTGCGATGACTTCTTCTTCGCCCATATTTGGTTTTGCATCTAACATTTTGAACAGATTAGCTGTCACACGCAAAAGGCATTCTTCAGCAGTTTCATCGTTTTCAGCTTCCAACAGACGTTTTAAACGCCCGCGTTCATAGATCAAACCACGCATCAAACTGGCAAAAGCATCTTCATTACTATAGCGCGTAACAATTTTTAGGGCATCCGCTATGGGTCCTTCGCCATCTGCTGCCTGAAGGATCATATCTTGGGCACGCATCAACATTTCGCTAGCGGAACGATCATCTACAATCTGAAAATTTGGGGAAACACCCGCTTCTAAAGGGAAACGCCCTAGAAGCGATTGACAAAAACTATGTACTGTCAGAATTTTCAAACCACCCGGCGTATCTAACACCCGTGCAAATAATTGGCGGGCCAACTGCATGTCATCATCATTTGGGGAAATCCCCATCAAGATTTTTAATTCTCCATGCAATTCTTCTTCGGGCATAGTTGCCCATTTACCTAGCTTTCCATTCACACGGTTGGACATTTCCGCGGCAGCCGCCTTGGTAAATGTAATACATAGAATTTTTTCAGGGCGCGCACGGGTAAGAAGTAAGTTTAACACCCTATCAGTTAATACTTTGGTCTTGCCACTTCCCGCACTGGCAGACACCCAGACCGATTGAAATGGGCTTGATGCTTCACGTTGCAAGACATTAGGGTCAATTTCGCTTGAGAGGATATTCGTTTCAATATCTGACATGACTATTCCTCTCCCTCTTGAGAAACACGCCATTCCCCTTCACGGGCCAAATGGTAATAATCATTAAACCGGCTGGCATATCGCATTCTTGGGGTTGCTAAGTAAGGCGTTTTTTCATCTGCAAATTTATGAACAAGTTTCTGCACGCCTTCTTCAGCTTCTTCGATCAAATCATCCAAACCTTTGTCTTTTACTTTAATCGGGTGTTCTTTTCCTGCTGGATCCCCCCCTGATAGTTTCCAAAAGGACATTTCAGCAATTGGAATACTGCTGCCATCTGCGAGTTCACTGAACCCACCCATGCGCGCGATCACGGCTTCTAATGGCAATTGCGGTGCATATCCTGCGGCAACGGCCTTGTTACTTGGCGGCGATCCAGTTTTATAATCAATGATAGACATCCCCCCTGTTTCACGGGAAAGATCAACACGATCTGCCTTGGCGGTTAGGGTGAAATAGTCTCCTGTTACAGTAGGAAATGCCCATTTCCCCGATATTTCAGACAGGCTATTTTGTTGAACCAATCGGCGTTTTCTTTCTTGGTCCACAAACCATACCGCCACCCGCTCAAACCTTGGCCACCAAAATGCACGTACAGCAGGATGGGCCATATGTTCACCAAAATGCGTCGCACCAATAACCATCAATCTAGAAAGTGCTGTCTCGGGAAGGATATTTTTCAAGTGCCGCATGGATGAAGTTACCACGATCTGCCGCACCCGGTTCTTGTTCTAATGGATCAAGGGGACGTAGCTTCAAAATACGTTCTGCATAAATACCATAGGGATTTCGCATCCATGATTCAATTCTGGTCACTGATAATTGTGTAGGACGCGCTGACAATGGTGGGGTTGGGGCTGGTGGCTTTATGGCTTCGCCTTTTGCTTCCCCAAGAGAAAGCGCCCATTTTAACCATGGTTTTTCAGGATGCACATCGCCAGACATACCCAATTTATCTAAAACCACATCAAGGCGACTTAGCCAACGGCTTGGCACAGTTGGCGAACCATCCGCCTTTTCTGATCGGGTTAAAATCACTTCCCCTGCACAAAAGGCTTGGGCGAAATCATGGGCGCTTAAGCCAATACGACGTTCTGGTAATGGCAGGCCAAATTTTCTGCGCATAGGACGTGACATCCATGGGTCAGATTGAGATTCAGGCGGCCAAACACCTTCGTTTAACCCCCCTAAAATCACCAGATCTGTATGTTGAAGGCGCGCTTCCATTGGCCCCCAAATAAAGGCTCGGGGATGTCGACCATGGGTTGGGCGTACGGCTTGTCCGATAAGGAATACCTCAAACAAACTTGGATATTCTCTGGATGGTAAGTCAGCTAAAAGAGGGGCACTGTCCCCCAATTCAGCCAAGAAAGTTGCAAGCGTTTCCCCTGCTTCCCCTCTCCATAATCGATCAGAACCACTTTCTTCATCTGTTGCAGCAAGTGCTTCTGCAGATTTCATATGGGCTTCTAATAATTCTGGTAAAGAAGCAATATTTTGGTCCATCACCTCAATCAATGGAGAAAGGGCTTCTTCCAATTTATCTAAAAACGCAGATAATCGATCTGCTGTGGCAATATTTTCTTCTTTACCGCGTAATTCAGCCACAAGTCGTTTTAGGCCCGCCATGCCAGCCGCAGGTTTTGGTCCACGCAGACATCTTTTTTCCAACAAGCGAACATCGCGCCTAAATTCAGCAATATCACCACCGCAGGCCGATAAAGGGTGCTTTAACAATGATAACAACGCAACCGGAGATAAGGAAAGGGCAGCCACATCCGCCATAAGGCGCATATAAGTTGCCGGCGCCGTGGTCGATAATGGCTGACCCGCGGAATCATCCACTTGGATATCCCACCTTTGCAATTCACTTGCCACACGTCGCGCCAACATTCTATCCGGTGAAATCAAGGCAACAGTTTGTTCTGGCTCTTGTAATCTAGCCCTGATTAAAAGCGCAATTGTAGCGGCTTCTGCACCTGTAGTCGGACAATCAATACGGCTCATGCCACTTAAGGCGCCTTTAGGCCATTCATTAAGTTCCCGCCATTTATCGGTTGTTTCTGCCGGGCGTAAAACTTCAGTAATTAAATGGACACGCGATGGAACGCTGGCCATATGGTTTTCCATGCCTTCAAACGACCATTGCTGAACATCTTCACGTGTCAGCCCCATATCATTCAACACATGGGAAAAACCATATTGTGGATGTGTTTCATCATTGGAAACAGCCTTCCAATCATCTTCATTTAACGAAAGATCCAAGCCCGGTAAGATCACAGAACCATTTTCTAAATGGGCAATGATACGCAACATATTTGCCGCCGCCGGAATACTACCCGTCATACCAGCTGCGATGATACGTTGGCTTGGCGGCGTTGATTCCCATGCAAGGGCTTGCGCATTTAAAATTCGGTTTCGTCTGTCCGCAGGATCCAGTGCGCCGTTATCATCCAATATCACAGGCCAGAATTTCCGAATAATGTCTAAAAAGTCGATAATTTCACGCCAATGGTCAGAAAAATCATGAGATCCTTCAATCAACCCTTCCAGCCCATCAAGGGTCAATTGTTCTGTTTGCACTTGATCCAAAAGTCGCGCAAGTTCCTGTGCCAGCCGGGCCGCCTGTTCCGCACTTGGTTTATGACCTGCAACTTCGCGTTTAAGGATAAGGGCGGTGAGAAGCATTTGGCGTTGAAGACTAGATATCGCAGGGGGCAATTCGATATCTTCAATCAAACCAAGTTCGGTTGTGCCTTCTGCGCCTAAAAGAAGCTCATCTTCATCCACATCACCAATAGGGCGCATGGTTGGTAGGATCAATGGTCGCCCTTGTCCTAGACGTAAGAATGTATCCCTGAGGGCGCGGCACGCCCGTCGTGTGGGAAGCAAGATCAATATCTCGCTCAAGGCTAATGGATCTTCTTTTACTTCTAATAATAGCTGTGCGGCCAAGGCATCCACAAATGTAATATTTGCTGCGATTGTATAAATATGTGCTGTTTTTCCAGTTTTCACAGGCTCTGTTAACGCAAAGAGATCGGCTTGATCTGACATCAGGTTATCTTCCCCTCTTGGTAACGGGGGCCATATTCTTTTTCAGCTTTTTCAAGGGAAGCAACAGATGAAATATCAAGCCATTCCCCATCATGAACCACCCCAAATAATCGACCATTTAATTGGGCCTTATCAAAACTATCTCGCAAAGAAAAAGCACCCTCAGGTGACCCATTTAATAATCTTGGATGCATGATACGATAACTTGAAAAAATGTAAGGGGCCGTGGTTTCTTCAATTCTGCGGGTAAGATGGCCTTGATCATCGATGAAATAATCCCCTGCACCTCCATGCCCAAACGCTTTTTCCTTTGGCACCAGCAATAATAGGCAATCCATACTCTCTGGATCCCAATGCACCAATAAATTCTGCAAAGAGTCTTTCGCATTTCCAATTAAAATCACATCGGAATTTGTCACGAAAAGTGCATCATCCCCTAGTAACGGAAGTGCTTTTCTCATGCCGCCGCCTGTTTCTAAAATCTCTTCTTCATGGGAGATAAC
>CBFCZA010000126.1:0-8284 GCA_965602285.1 uncultured Curvivirga sp.
CAGCCCCTTCTTTTTATTAATTATTAAGAACAAATAGTGAAGATTGGTGCCTGCTTAGAAAACTTCCCTAATAGGTTCATTGGACGTTTTAAATATCATGTTTTATTTTAAATTAACTTGGAGAACAAATAGTAAATAATTATTTTGCCTTAAATGCGCCATTGGCGCGAAATAGCCCTGCGGACCCTGACGACACTTTGAAAGTGAAGAAGAATTTAAACAAACTTGGCTACATGGATATACCTTCTTATGGAATTGACGAAATGCCTGATAAGCCATTATTTGACGGCATCAAAAACTTCCAAAAGGATAATGATTTAAAAGTCGACGGAGTTATGAATCCGGGCGGCGAAACGGAAGAGAAGCTGGACAGTAAAATCAAGAATGGAGCGCTCGTAAAACCAAGAAACGAAGTTGAACTTCCACCACCTGCTTATACGATCCAACCCATAGCCCCCAAACCACCCACAGACCCAAACCCAAACAGCACAGGTAATCTTGCTGATCCCGGGCATATTATTGATGTTCAAAATCCTGATGACCTCCAGTCCATTAAAGATTTAGCCGAACAGCATGGAAAGCCCATCAAAAACTCGGTTGGCATCGGTAAAGCTAACGATCCAAAAGATGTATTGGCCATCAGCAATCTGTTAAATAGTTTCTTCCAAAACCAAGGAGAAAAAACAAAAACAACATCCAAAGCAACACCCGACTTCAAATTCGACATTCAACGTTTTCAAAAAGCGAATGATTTAAAAGTAGATGGTGTCATTAAGCCAAAAGGAGAAACAGAAGAGAAGATCAAAGAGCAAGTATTGAAGGAGAATAAGAGCGCTCAAGAAAGTAACGAATCTGATGCAACAGATTGTGAAAAACTTAAGATAGAATGGCAAGATGTACAAGATGAGTGGGATGAGCTTGGCCGAGATATGGATGATATTTATTATCGTTTCGGACAACTTTCGGATGAGGCTAGAGCTAAGGTTCTTGGCATTGAAGCGGCAGGTGAGGCAATTGATCTTGTTCGGAAGATTAATGGATTTTCGAAAAATAATAAAGAAAGCTTTTTTTCATCACTTAGCAGTTTTTTGGGTAAGTTAAATAGTGTTGTATTTTATGATACGTTAGCACGAGATATATCAGGAATGATACATGATTTTGGTGAAATTATTGATGTCTTTCTAGATGACTTGGACTTTTATTACGAAGAAAAAGATAGAGTTGAAAAAGCCCTTCGAGACAATAATTGTACGAAATAATATCTAAATGAAATACAAAAGAGAAAGGGTGGCTTAATAGATTTTCTGCCACTCTTTCAACTTTTGTTGTTGTGGTGCTGTTAGGTTATGACCTTTAAGTTTATGAAGCTTCTCTATGGCCTCTTTCTTTCGATAATATGTTATGTGGTTCTCATCTGTGACTTCTAATAAGCTGTCTATGAATAAAAAATCTGCATGTTCATTACCCTTTTCCATAACTTTATCGAGCCAGCGTATCGCACCTCTAAGGCTATAAGGTTTGTTTTTTTCTGTAAGCAAAATTTCTGCTATCCGTATATAACCTACTGGACCTCTATCTATCAGGTTCTGTAGCTCTTTGGCTGCTGTCTTGTAACGACTTGATGGTTGATTTCCAGAAAAAATATAATTTACGTTTTTCGTGAAATGCTCGGTTCTACTGGCTACTCTTCGAAAAGGTAACATTGATGCTAAACCCTTAAAATATGCTAAGATAACCTCTTCTTCAGTCGCATTCACACCAATAGAATTATCCATATAATATGCATATCTTATTTGTGGAATGAATGAACCATTAGCAGCCCATGTGGCGACTATCGATGCTGCTTGTTTTTGATCCTTTTGAAAACAAGTACCGGTTTCTATCATATGTGATTTCCAAAAAATATGCGCAGAACGCATAAAGTTCACATTGACGCTTGCGATGGCTTTTCCGCAATCGTTTTGTTTTATATACTCATAAATTTCAAACCATTTGTCTAGGCGCTCTGGGTTGTGCTTGCTAACAACTGTTGTTTTGTAAATGTTCAAAGCAATATTTGGTTGCTCTTCCGCTTTCACTGCCGTCGTCAATAACATAAGAACCAAGCAATATTTTAATAATTTCATCAGAAGTACCTTTATGCAGCATTGTTACGCTTAGTGTTATGAAAGGATTAGGAGTATTTTTCAATTTTTAAGGGAAATAATTAACAAATTAAGTATTATCGTATCCCTAGTATTTCTTTAGCACAGCTATCTTCGTAAATGGGTGTGTTGCTAGGTGGGAATTTGCAAAGGAGTTCGAATTTTATATCCAAATATACAAGGATTTTTTCATAGTTAGTCGCAATTCTTCTTCGGGAATTTTTTTGAGCCATATGTCTTCCTTAGATAGATCGACTTCAGGCGCGAGAAATTTGAGGAACTTATAAATTCGAGCAGCTTGCTTTAGGTCTGTTTTGACAAATGGGTTGTCTGTTAACAATTCTATGGCGTAGATGAGGGCAGGTACATGGTTCATATTTAACATTTCGTTAAGGTCATCTACAGCTTCTTGAAAAGAATACATATAAGGGTAGGGCATCTCAAAACTCATACGAAGCTTAATTGCTTTTAGTTTTGCTTTGGAGTGCCCTATTTTTTTTGCCGCTAAATACCAAATGAATGAATTGTCGTATGTGATAGGGTTTTTTGATAGATTTTCGGCAAGTGCGTAATAACTTTCAGGAGCACCTAGAGGTAAATTCAACGACCTTTCATACTCTTCTAGCACTATAGGGGAAGGCTGAAAGCCTAGGATTTCTAGTGGGCTGTAGAGAAATTTTCTATCATTATATTTTATAAGTGATATTGGGTTATATTTATAAATACTTCGACGATAATAATGCCGTGCCATTTCAAAATTTTTTTTCTGTACCAATACCATTCTCATAAAAAAGCCCCGTACGAATTGCTAAGAACCAACCTTCATCGGTAAGGCCTTTTATAATTTCAAATGCTTTTTTAGGATCTTTATCTACACAGACCCCAAGCTCGTACATTCTGCTCCACCAATATTGACCAATATCCTCGTTTCTAAATTCATCAAGGTAAGCAACTGCTTCTTTGCATTCTCCCGCTATTAATAGATCCTCTAGTTTTATTGAATGCTCTTTTTCTGTTGTCAGATCGGAAAACCCATCTCTCCATCCTTGCGGTGCTAACTTAAGCGCATCATTTGCAAAGCTAACATTTCCACAGGTTAATATTCCAATGAAGAATGGTAAAAGGAATGGTTTTGTAAAAATATTCATTTTAAATTTCCTGCATAAAAAGACCCATTTACGTTATGAATGTTTTAGGGATATTTTTCAATTTTTAAGGGAATTGCTGTGAATATATTTTCAGTTACTCTTTAAGTTTTTGTTGTTGTAATGCTATTGTGAATGAATTTTTGAGTATTTCAGTCCCATTTTCACCGTAAAAAAGATAGGGGAATTCATCTGTGATATACTCTAAGTCGCCTTCGTCTAAATTGTTTAA
Source organism: uncultured Curvivirga sp. (assembly GCA_965602285.1). GTDB lineage: Bacteria > Pseudomonadota > Alphaproteobacteria > UBA8366 > Aestuariispiraceae > Curvivirga. Next base: position 3,522 of record CBFCZA010000126.1, read on the forward strand.
CTGTTTAAAGGCATGCACATATATTTCTTTTGCATCGTTTTGGTCCTCTGTAATGCCAATACCTTTTTCTGTTAAATATCCCAGATGAAAAATATCATATACATACCCTTCATTTGCAGCTCGTTGTATCGTAGCATAAGCGAGTTCTTCATCTTTAGGAAGGCAGATCCCTAATGAAAGCATACGTGCAAACCAGAAAGTATCTTCATGAAGTCTTGGGCTGTTGGAATATGTGGACAGGGCTTTAAAACAGTTTCCTTCGTCAAGGAGCTGATAATAGAGCCTCCATCTTTTGTAAGTACTTGTCTCTACATTACGGCTTTGTAACTCTGGCGCGGCAATATTATTCTTATTTTGTATCGGAAATACATAGTATGCACTGCATATTGCAATCATGAGGATCGTCACAATTATTAGTTTTTTAATCAAATGCATTTCAATTTTCCGTGTAAAAGACCCATTGGTGTTATGAATGGTTTAGGGGTGCTTTTTAAATTTTAAGGTACGTAGATATCTCCACCTTCTTTGACGGCTTCCATTGAAACGTAGGTGCTGGTGGCGGAAACGCCGCGAAGGGATGTGAGCTCTTCGCCGAGGAGATGACGATAAGCAGCCACATCCTTGATGCGGATTTGTAAAAGATAGTCAAACCGGCGACCATATGGCATTCGGTGACTTCTGGGGTGCGGCCAACCCAGCTTTTAAGTTCGTCAAATACATCTTCGGTGGTGTGATCTAATTTGATTTGTACAAAAACAATTAAGGCTTGATCCAGTTTGATAGGGTCAAGTTCCGCTTTATAACCTTTGATATAGCCTTGGCGTTCTAATCTTTTTACACGTTCCAAACATGGGGTCGGACTTAGGTTTATGGCCTTGGCTAAGTCCACATTTGAGATGCGTCCGTCTTGTTGTAATTTGCGCAAAATGTTGCGATCTATCTTGTCTAGGGCTTTACGGTTAGTTTTCATGCTAGAATAATTCTCTACTAAATTGCTAAATTAATAGTGAATATATCGTTAATAATGGAAATATAGAAGCACATTCTGTTGTTTGTTTGGTAGTTTCTGTTCAAACATGAATGGAGTTTCCCTAGATGCTATTTCAAACACCCCTACCAAAAGCTAGTCCCTTACGTACTGCTATTCGCGATGCTTATTGCATGGATGAAGATAAATGTGTTCGTGAAAGATTATCGCAAGCCGAGCTAACGTCCGCCATGAAAGACCGTATTTATGAACGGGCGCTGGCCTTGGTGAGTAAGGTGCGAAAAGAACGTGTCGCTTCTTCGGGAATCGATGCCTTCATGCATGAGTATGAACTTTCTTCAGAAGAAGGCGTGATTTTGATGTGTCTAGCAGAGGCTTTGTTACGTATCCCAGACAAAGACACAGCCGACGCCTTGATCAGTGATAAGATCGGTGGGGCTAATTGGGAAGCACATTTAGGTCATTCTGAATCTTCATTTGTGAATGCATCAACATGGGCCCTCATGTTGACGGGGCGTGTGGTCAATATCGAAAGTGACCATAAGAAGGGCTGGACGTCTACCTTGAAGAAACTTGTGCAGCGTTCAGGTGAACCTGTGATCCGTCAAGCCGTGGTGCAAGCGATGAAGATTTTGGGCAAACAATTTGTTATGGGCCGAAATATCGGAGAAGCCTTAAAACGTGCAAAATCTATGGAGAAAAAGGGTTACCGCTACAGCTATGATATGTTGGGGGAGGCTGCACGTACAATGGCGGATGCAAATCGATATTTTGAGGAATATTCAAATGCTATTCATGCGATAGGTAAAGCGGCAAATGGGCGTGGGGTGATTGAGTCGCCCGGTGTGTCGGTGAAACTTTCCGCCCTTCATCCACGATATGAATTTGCCCAATCAGATCGCGTGATGGGGGAACTTGTTCCTAAGATCGTAGCCTTATGTAAATTGGCGGCTGATTATAAAATCGGGCTTTGTATTGATGCGGAAGAAGCTGATCGTCTGGATTTATCCTTAGATATTATTGAGGCCATATGTTCCGAAGAAAACCTTCAACAGTGGCAAGGGTTAGGTCTTGCGATCCAAGCGTACCAAAAACGTTGTGTGCCATTGGTGGATTGGTTGACGGATGCGGGAGGACGGTATGGGCGCCGTTTCATGGTGCGTCTGGTGAAGGGTGCATATTGGGATACAGAAATTAAGCTAGCGCAAGAGCAAGGATTTGACGACTACCCTGTCTTCACGCGCAAGGCAAATACAGATGTTTCATATTTGGCCTGCGCAAAGAAATTACTGGCTGCACCTGATGCCTTTTACCCCTGTTTTGCTACTCATAATGCACATAGTTTATCCGCCATAATGGAAATAGCAGAAGAAACGAATGCAGAATTTGAATATCAATGCCTGCATGGTATGGGCGATGCACTTTACGATCAGGTCGTTGGTTTCGCAGAAGAAGGTGGGCGCCCTGTACGTGTGTACGCACCTGTCGGAAGCCATGAAGATTTGTTGGCTTATCTTGTACGTAGATTGTTAGAAAATGGGGCTAATAGTTCATTTGTGAATCGGATTGTGGACGAAACGGCACCTATCTCCGATATTATAGCTGATCCCATACGGACGGTTACGAACCAAGCCCAAATGCATCATCCAAAAATCCCTATGCCCAAAGATCTATTCGGGGCAGAGCGAAAGAACGCCAACGGTTTTGATATCAGACGTGCAGAGGTTGTTGAAGGCCTATCTGTTGGGATGACGTCATGCTTTGATCCTTTGCTATCAGGCGGACCAATCATCGGGGGGCAGATGATGTCTGGAATGACGCATCCGGTTTATAATCCTGCTGATCTAAATGAAAAAATAGGAGAGGTGGATTTTGCCACTGGTGCTATGGCGATAAAAGCATTGGAGCGCGCCCTACGGGCACAACCTTCATGGGATCAAGTGAATGCAAAAAAACGCGGAGAGATTCTAGAGAAAGCGGCTGATTTATTTCAAGATAATAGCGAGCGCCTTATGGCTATCATCATGAAAGAAGCGGGTAAGACATTACAAGATGCGGTGTCAGAATTGCGGGAGGCTGTTGATTTTTTACGTTATTATGCAGTACGCGCGGCGGCAGAGTTTTCAGAGCCTTTGCGTCTTCCAGGACCAACAGGGGAGGAAAATCTATTAAGCCTACATGGGCGCGGTGTTTTTCTTTGTATTTCGCCTTGGAACTTCCCGTTGGCAATTTTTGCAGGTCAGGTCAGTGCGGCTTTGGCTGCGGGAAATAGTGTGTTGGCAAAACCTGCGGAACAAACGTCTCTCATCGCGGTTGAGGCTGTGAAACTGTTACATCAAGCTGGTATTTCCGTTGATGTTTTGCATTTACTAACGGGAGAGGGGCCTGTCATTGGTGGGCCATTATTAAGTGACCCACGCCTTGGTGGGGTTGCGTTCACGGGTTCTACGGAAACGGCCCGTCATATCAATCGTGCCTTGGCAGAACGTGACGGTCCTATCATTCCGCTGATTGCAGAAACTGGGGGGCAAAATGCAATGATTGTGGATAGTTCCGCCCTACCTGAACAGGTTACACGCGATGTGTTGATGTCTGCATTTCAGTCTGCTGGGCAACGCTGTTCTGCGTTACGTATTCTTTGTGTGCAGGAAGATATTGCGGATAAGCAAATCGAAATGATTAAGGGGGCACTGGAGGAACTTAGGCTTGGCGACCCCGCTTTACTAAAAACAGATATAGGGCCGGTGATTGATAGAAAAGCCCAAGATGGTTTGATGTCCCATATTGAGCGTATGAAAGAAGAGGGGCAATTATTAGGTTCTTTGGATTTAAATCCAGAAAGTGCGAAAGGTTCTTTTGTAGCGCCCCACATGTTTGAAATTAATTCTATCAGCCAATTAAAACGCGAAGTCTTTGGGCCAATATTACATGTGCTGCGTTATAAGTCTGGGGAGTTAGATGATGTGATTGATGCAATTAATGCAACTGGATATGGCTTAACTCTTTCTATCCATAGTCGTATTGAAAGCCGTATTGATTATATGAAATCCCGCCTTCATGTTGGGAATAGCTACGTGAATAGAAACCAAATTGGGGCTATCGTTGGGGTTCAACCATTTGGGGGGGAAGGGCTTTCTGGAACTGGGCCAAAGGCAGGGGGGCCAAGATATCTATATCGTTTTGCCTCAGAACGAACCGTAAGCACGGACACAACAGCAGCAGGGGGGAATGCAAGTTTAATGTCTTTATAAAGTGCGTTAACAATCTTGTGATTTGTGATGTGGTTTATCATTTGGCATTTTAGGTCAGCATCTTTGGATGCAAGTCTATTTTTTTTGAATTTATATTTAAAGGCAAGTTGTGATGAAGTTTGTGCGATTTTTTTGTGTATTTATAGTGCTATTTGGATCAGCCGCTGCCTTTGCTTTGGATAGGGTGAATACAGGTTATGTAAGTAATGTTACAATGGATGGGTATGATGCCACATCTTACTTTACCCAATCTAAGGCCTCTGAAGGTAATAGCCGTTATAATTTTCAATGGAATGGGGCTGAATGGCATTTTCTTAGGGAATCAGATCGTGATTTATTCGCGGCGAACCCTGAAAGCTATGCCCCTCAATATGGTGGTTATTGTTCCAACCAAATGAGTTTAGGTCATGTGCATGATACAAATCCAGAGGTATGGTTAATCCATAAAGGGATACTTTATTTATTTGGTGCGAATGTTGGTCGAAACCGTTGGCTATCAAATGACTTAGACCAGATGGTCCGTG
>CBFCZA010000127.1:0-8126 GCA_965602285.1 uncultured Curvivirga sp.
TGGTCTTGGGTGACGCGCTACCTACGGAAAGTAATTTAGCCGAACAATTTGGTGTTAATCGGTCGACCGTACGCGAAGGCATTCGCTACATGGAACAGTTGGGCCTCGTCCAACGCCAAGGGAAAAAGCTCATTGTCTCCAAACCCTCTTACGACATGGTTGGTGACCAAATGAGCAAAGTCCTCATGCTACATGAAGTTACTTTCAAAGAACTTTGGGATGTAAAAATGGTTCTAGAGCCCCTTTCCGCACAACTGGCGGCGGAAAATGCCCATGAAGATATTCTACAAAGAATGGGTGATAATATCACGGCCCTAGAAAATGCTATAACCAAAGGCTTAAAAGATGACATCGTGGCTTTGGATATAGAGTTTCATGCCCTTGTCGCGCAGGCGGCAAACAATCAAGCCCTAACAATGTCTAGAGAATCACTAGGGCGCCTCTTCTACCCTGCTTACAAATCAAGTATGCGCACCCCAACTGCCGAAAAAAGATTACTAGAGGCCCACCGCATCATCTATGATGCCATAAAAAGCAAAGATAGTAACACTGCAGCAGAATGGATGCGTAAACATATCATTGATTTCAAACGCGGTTATGAAATAGCTGGCCATGACATTCATATTCCTGTCAAAGAAGATGAATAGAGGTTTTTTAATTTGTTTTAAAAACCCTTTAACAAAATATTGAATAAAATTCAAAACTCCTTCACTCTAAGAAGAGGTTCATATTATTTAATTTTACACATTTAGTTCTAAAGCATAAAATAGTAAAATTATTAACAATAAGAGATATTATGACAGAAAATTATCTTGGATTAGCAGACAAACGGCATAACATGCTGCTAGAAAAGGGCAGTCGATGGGAAGCCCCAAAAGGTGAAGGTGATAATTTTTCTTGTCTTTTTTTCAATGCTAACGACATTGAAACTGAAGATTTCTTATTTTTAGAACATCGTGTTGTTTTTGATGCTTGGAAAAACGCTTCTAAATCAGGAAAAATACCTGAAACCGATACTCTAGACCCTTTCACTATGGTAAAGGCCCTTGGATATATCTTAGTATTGGAGCCCGTATATCGAAATGGTGAAATTGATTTTCTCTACCGGCTTTACGGGTCAAAAATAGCGACCCGATTTGGCAAGGATATGTCTGGGAAATATCTTTCTGACTTCACCACAACCCCAAGCATTGCTTTTACAGCTCAATATCGAGAGCTTCTGAAAAGAGGCACTCCCTTTTATTCAGAAAACAACGCACCACCAGAAATATCCAACATCACACGATGGTGTAGGTTGGCATTGCCTTATGGTCAGACTTTAGATAATGACGAACGCCATATAGAACGTTTACTTGTATGTAACTTTCCCATGAACCAAAAAAATTACACCTAAATCATGCTTAATGTTCATGATCTTTTGGTACAGGATCATAACCATCCCCACCCCAAGGGTGGCATCGTCCGATGCGACGCATCGCTAGCCACCCTCCCTTAATCGGTCCGAAACGATCTAGGGCTTCCAACGCATATTCAGAACATGTTGGTAGATAGCGGCAATTGCGCCCGATAAAACTAGACAATGTGTAGCGATATAAAAATATCAAACCTTTTAAGAAAAGTAAAAATACTCTTGAAATCAAACCACGATCATTCTTCGAAGATGGTGATAGATCAGGCATTATTCTGGCCTTGTTCAATTTGCTGAATAGCTTTTTCGATCCCCTTAAAAGGCAAAAGAATAGAAGCATGGCGCGATTTATGACGCCGTGCAGGTATCAATAAGCCTAACTCTTGCCACTTCCCTGTTGGGGCCGCGCCCTCTTTCTTCAACATATCTTCAACTTGTTGACGAACGGTTGCTAATTCATCAGAACTGCTTCCGACCACATGCTTTGCCACAATGGCTGCGGCTGATTGCCCAAGTGCACAGGCACGAACTTCTTGCCCATAGGCCGTGACACATCCGCTCTCTTTCGAAAAATTAATATCGACCTTCACCCGACTACCACATAAGGGGCTATCTACACTAACGCTTGCGTCAGGGTTCTCTAATCGATCCACCTTTACCAACTCTGCAGAAAGTTTTAAAATTTCATCGTTATATAATTGATCGGACATTAAGCTTCTTTCAAAACTAAGCATGTTTTATGTTTTTGGCGCATGTTGAATAATCCTTGTCTCCCTAAATATTGACAATCAGGGGGCCAAAGGCGTATATCCCGCATAACTTAATAGACGGTTATTATATAGGAAGTAAATATGGGCTGCCAAGCGTTGTAAGACTGTTTCCAAATTTGATATAGTCAATGCTTGAAAAAAAAGCCACTAATACCGATATATAATGAACCATAAGGGTAATTTAATGCCCCTTTTAAAACGGATTTAGAAAGACGCGATTTTCACATGCCAAATATTTTGAAAAAGCCTGAATTGATTGTTGATCGCCCTAGCCGCGAAGAAGCGGAAGAAGCTGTGCGTACATTACTTGCATGGACAGGTGATGACCCAACCCGCGAAGGGCTTATCGACACACCTGCACGTGTTGTTCGTGCATATGAAGAATATTTTGCAGGCTATCAAATAGATCCTATTAAAGTATTAGGGCGCACATTTGATGAAACAGATGGCTATGACGAAATGGTCATGCTTCGTGATATTCCTTTCGAATCCCATTGCGAACATCACATTGCACCAATCATTGGCACTGCTCATGTGGCCTATATGCCAGACAAACGTGTTGTTGGCATTTCCAAATTAGCACGTGTCGTTGAAATTTTTGCAAAACGCCTTCAAACTCAAGAAATCATGACGGTTCAAGTTGCTGATGCCATTCAAGAAGCCCTTCAACCTAAAGGCGTTGCTGTTGTCATCGATGCTGTACATCAATGCATGACAACCCGTGGTATCCAAAAACGAGGAGTTGCGACGGTGACATCGCGTATGGTTGGCGCATTTAGATCTGACCCAGAAACACGTCGTGAATTTCTATCTATGATCAACTAAAAGCAAAGAATTAACAACAGTCATAAACTATGCATTAATAAGAGATGAAAAAATATTTTTATATAGCATGCGTGATGGTTGCCATATGTTCATTTTCTGCAAGGTCAAATGCGGAATTGGCTTTTGAGGTTGTCGAGATCCCTGGTGTCGCAAATATTGACAAAACGGGCCCATACATTGATGTCCTAACAAGAATATCAAATATTATAGGACTCGATGTATCCATTAAAGTAAGCCCCGTTAAACGTGCTGTTAAAAACTATACCGCAGATAGATCATCCTGCCTTTTTCCAACCAGTGCAGAAATGATTACACAAAATGGTGGAAACCCAGCGGATTCAATTTTTTCAATCCCTGTGAATAGAGCGCACCAGCATATCTTCAGTGACACTTCCAATCGTTCAGTATTAAAAAGCATCGCAGATCTTAAAGGCTTAAATATTGCCCACCGCAGAGGTTGGCAAATACCTGTGGAAATTAGCAGCAACAAAACCATAAACTTACATACTGCAGAAAATGATTTTTCATTATATGCCATGTTAAAAAACAATCGGGTTGATGCAATCATTGGCTGGTTACCAGATTTTAACTTGATGTATGAAGAAAACCAACTGGAACCTCTTTCCTTTGATAATGACCTTGTCCTTTTCAAGGCGGAAGAACAAATTGGGTGCCACAGCTTTTCAGAATCACAAGATACTATGTTTCGTTTAAATGCAGCCCTAACCTATCTAGAAACTGTTGACGATATGAAAAAAATCCTTGGTCCGGCCTACGTAGATAAATAAACCTTCTATCCTTTTTAAAAGGCTTCGCACAAAAAATGTGTGGATATAAAGAAAAGTTTATATTATATATCTGATACTGAATTTTATATGATACTGAATTTTATATGATACCCACAAGGATATGCATCATGGAAAACCTGTTTACGAAATTACTAGCCGAACGTGATTATTTAATTGCAGATGGCGCAATGGGCACAAGCCTATTTAAACGCGGATTAGAAACAGGAGATGCACCAGAACTTTGGAACGTAGATCATAAAGATCGTGTTGAATCTGTTCATCAAGAATATGTAGATTCTGGTTCTGATATCATTTTGACCAATAGTTTTGGTGGTAATGCATTTCGTTTGAAACTTCATAAATCAGAAGATCGCGTTTTTGAATTGAACAAAGCAGCAGCAGAACGTTGTCGTGTTGTCGCTGATGCTACTGATCGTGATATTGTCGTGGCTGGTTCTATGGGGCCAACGGGTGAAATCATGCAGCCGGTTGGTGCATTAAGCCATGAAGATGCTGTTGCAGGCTTCAAAGCACAAGCAGAAGGCCTAAAGGCTGGTGGTGCGGATGTGCTTTGGATTGAGACCATGTCCAGCAAGGAAGAATCTGCGGCTGCAGTAGAAGGCGCAGCAACTGTTGGTCTTCCGGTCGTCACTACAATGACATTTGATACTGCGGGTAAAACCATGATGGGGGTTTCTCCTGAAGCCGCCTATGAACATCTAAATACATTGGCAACCAAGCCAAAAGCAATTGGCGCGAACTGTGGCCTAGGCCCAACAGAAAGCGTTATCTCTCTTGCACAAATTTCTGCTGTTATGGATAAAGACGCCGTTATGGTGGCAAAAGCAAATTGCGGTATTCCTCAATATAAAAACGGTGAATTCATTTTCTCTGGTACACCCGAATTAATGGGAAAATACGCACGTATGGCCCGTGATTGTGGTGCTAGAATCATTGGTGGATGTTGTGGATCCGATGGTGAAGTTATTAAGGCTATTGCCTCTTCGCTTAAAGGGTACGAACCACAAGAACGCCCAAGCAATGAAAAAATTATTGAAACTCTTGGCGCATTAACAAATGCCCCTTCCCCTCACTCCCATGGTGGCGATGATGATGGCGGACGTAAAACACGCCGCCGCCGTCGCGACAAATAAAAGACATACGTCATGTTTAAAAAAAGCCCGCTCATTCAGCGGGCTTTTTTTGTATTCAATAACCATCTTTAGATTTATATTATAAATAGAACTTCTAAAGATCGGACACTAGAATGCGACTATATTATTTCACTTCAGAGGAATATGGCTTGGAAGCCATTCGGAAAAATCGTTTAAAAATTTCTGAGATTAACGAACTAAATGATTCTCACGATATGCTTAGCTTAGCTTAGCTTTAGATACAGAGTCCGATCGTGGTATAATCAAAGGATCTATAGAAGATATGGCAGAAGAAAATGGCATAATTTGCATGAGTAAACATTGGCAACATCCAATGCTTTGGGGTCATTATGCTGACAAACATAAAGGGATATGTTTAGGATTTGATGTATACGAGTCAGATTTTCATCAAATCACTTATCAAAAAGAACGGTTAACACTTCAGTCCTTAGGCCTAAAAAACCTCAATGATATAAAAGAAGACCATTTAAAAAAAATGATTCATACTAAATATATAGATTGGCATTATGAAAAAGAATATAGGGCTGGCGTAGAACTGAACAATCCCGATCCTGTATCGGGATTATCATTCATCAATTTTCACAAGGGCCTAATTCTCAAAAGCGTAATATTAGGGGAAAGAAGTAAGGTCACTCGAGCAAAACTAGATACAGTTCTTAAATGCCATGACAACGTTGATGTCACAGCATTTAAAACTAGGGCAGGATTTAAGCATTTCAGAATTGAAGAAAACAAACTAAAAAGCGCTTGGAAATAAACTCACCCCAAATTAGGACGTCCGATCGCGGTCGCCGTTATGGTCGCCTCAATAAATATAGGCTGATTTGATCCACCTACTTTTGCTTGGCGGATATCTTCTTCAAAACGAATTTGAATATCACCTGCCCCAGCCTTTACCGCACGTTCATGGGCGATGGTTTGTGCAAGTTGACGGGCTTTTTCCAAGGCGGCATCCAATTTAAAGAAATCTTCTTGATCCCCAGCCCCATGAATACGAAAACGCATATCATCGGGGGTGGTTACTGTGATCTCTGCACGTTGGGCTACCCCGCCTGCAACAGCCCCCACCGCATTTGAAACATGAGCAAATTCAGGTTGGATGTAAGTTGTATTTAGGCGCTTAGCCACTTCCCCATAATAACTAAGGGCTGGCGCACCAATACCGACCAAGGGTTCTTCCAGCTTCAAAACCGGACGTAAAGGTGATAACGCAGTAGGTTCCTTACTTAAAGCTTCACGAATAAGGCGTTTCGCAAGCCCTTGCCCAGTGGAAACGGTCAACCCTAAGCGACTATCAAGGATCGAGTCCACCAAGGCTTCACCTGTTTGAATAACCGTGACATCCCAAACCATTTCAGCAAACGCTTGCCCCGTCTCCGCAACCATTTGATTTGGCCTCTTTTCGGTGTCCGCCCAAATTTCCGCAGCCAATAACGCGGCCTCTTTATTCCAACTGTCATGCAATCCCAAAATATGGGCCGCATCAGAGGGAGTGAAAGCAGAAATAATAACCAAGCCACGATCAACCAAACGCAGCAAGGGCTGCTCTGGCATTTGCCGCCCAAGTAAAACCTCTAAGGCGATGGGGCCATCTTGTAGCTTTTGGTAAAGAGTTGTTTCATTCTTGCTCAAGCTTCCCATCTGATCCGCTGGCAAGTCACGAAGTTTAAGGGCATATTTACCATCATGGGTCTTACGCCACCCCCGATCACGTTGTTCCTTTAAAAAAGGAATAATGCCCTTATGATCTCTGGCAAGAAGGCTGATTGGCACAACACGCCTAGGGCCTGCTACTAAATTCTTTTCAACATCAAGGTTGATTTCACTATCGCCGCCTAGTCCAACAGTGTGTACCTCTACAGCTTCTACCATTGTGCGATGACCTGCGACCACAGCCCCGCTTTTGCTCAACACAGGCATACCATCTTTTAACAGGGCTATATCTGTTGTTGTCCCCCCCATATCAGATACGATCATATCCTTATGGCCTACCAAATGTTGGGCTCCCACGACGCTAGCAGCAGGACCAGAAAGGATCGTTTCCACAGGACGATCTAAGGCCGTTTCAGCAGAAATAAGAGACCCATCGCCTTTTACAACCATTAACGGGCAATCAAGCTTCAAATCAATTTGGAATCCTTGCACTGCCTCGATCAAATGTTGAAGTAAGGGAATTAATCTGGCGTTTAAAACAGCCGTCAAAGCGCGGCGCGGCGCATCAAGGTTTGAACTTAATTCATGAGCGCAAGTAATAGGAAGGCCCGTTTTCGCACGTATGATCTCACGGGCTTTGATTTCGTGGCTAGGGTTTCTTGTGGCAAAATATCCTGCAATAGCGAAGGCCGATACCTTGCCGTTATATTTCTCAAGTGCCTCTTCCAAGGCAGCTTCATCTAAATCAGCACGTTCATTTCCACTGGCGTTATGACCACCTTCAATAAAAATAACAGGGTCACTTCCCATCACGGTTTTTAGACCGGCACGTTCCAAGGTGGCAGGTGGCTGCCCGATCAATAACAAGGCCACAGGATTTCCATGATCTTCCACAATCGCATTGGTCGCTAGGGTCGTTGAAATAGAAACAAGCTTCACGTCACTTGGCTTAAGTTCTTTGGCTTCTGAAAGTACAGCGCGCGCCGCCTCATGAAGACCAATAGAAAGATCATGTTTTGTTGTTAACGCTTTTGCCGCATGCAAAACGCCTTTATCTTCATCAAACAAAACCGCATCGGTGAAAGTACCACCGGTATCAATACCAAGAAGAATGCCCATTATTCTATTCCATCATTTTAGCTTCTTTAGAAAAGCTCTAATTACTTTTAAAATTGAGATAAGCCTAGTTTCTAAACTTGGCAATCTTTTTCATAGATTAGCAATGATTTAATGTTTGCCTTACCTAGAATTAACCCTATTTTATCCCTATGACGACACTAATTAAAAATGAAAATTCCCAGATGAATGATGACCTTCCTCTAAAAGGTAGAACCGTTTTTTTCCTTGTCACAGAAGATTGGTCATTTTGGGCATTAAGATTACCAATGGCACGCGCAGCCCGAGATGCGGGCGCAAGGGTCATTGTAGGCGCACGCGTCGCCAACCATGGGGATAAGATTACATCAGAAGGCTTTGAATTAACCTCAATCCCATTTGATCGAAGTGG
>CBFCZA010000128.1:0-8083 GCA_965602285.1 uncultured Curvivirga sp.
ATCGCACGTCTGGAACAAACAAATGCGATGCAAGAAATCATCAAAGGCCCAGCAAGTCCAACCCCTACAACAATGACTGATTCAGAAATCCTTGAAGATTTCCGCGAAAGATCCGGCACTGTCTTTCACCCTGTAAGCACTTGCATGATGGGAAATGACCCGAAACAAACAGTTGTATCCAGCGATTTAAAAGTTCATGGCATTAATAATTTACGGGTTGTAGATGCTTCGGTTTTCCCGAATGTAACATCGGGCAACACCAATGCGCCAACCATCATGCTTGCCCATAAAGGCGCGGAATTGATTTTAGAGGGCCTTAACTAAGGCATATCTAAAGTAGACACTTTGCCATTACCGATACCTCCCTCCCTCAGTTAAAATGTCTAGTTTTCATTATTTAATTGACGACGCGTTGAAATCTACCTAACGTTTGTTAGATTTAATGAAGGATGGGCGATGACAACAACGATCAAAGCAACAACAATGCAACCTGCTATCGATAAAAAAGAAAAGGCAGATATCACACGTCAGCGTATTTTAGATGCCGCAGCGACATTATTTCGCGAGAATGGCTATGCGTCCGCATCAATACGGGCCATTGCCGCTGTTGCCTCTATGAAAGCAGGTAGTGTCTATTATCATTTTGCCTCTAAAGAACAGATCGTTATCGAAGTTTTGAACATTGGTATTGAGAAAGTCCATGCAGAGGTTGAAGCCGCAACGGCCCCGCTTTTAAGGCTCAACAATGCAGAAAACCTCCTAAAAACAGCTATCACGGCCCACCTTACAGCCTTGTTTGAGTTTAGCGATTATACCTCTGCTAATGTCCGTATCTATGGGCAAATCCCTAAAGAAGTTCAAAAGGGAAATATTCAAGTTAGACGAAAATATGAAACTTTATGGGATGAGCTTTTGACAACTGCCCTTGTTAAAAATGAACAGCCCACCCCATCTACTATTAAGGCGATACGGCTTTTAATCATTGGCTCCCTTAATGCGACACTTGAATGGTTCAATCCACAAGAGCGTCCTGTCCAAGATCTTGCTGATGAATATGCGATATTATTACTTCATGGAATTCTTAATCAAAAGGGAGAAGGTTAATGAGCCAACTTCATAGTAAAATAGATAGCGCCTCTCCTAGCTTCAAAGAGAACGAAACATTCAACATAGCGCAGTTGGAAATTTTACGAGATAGAATGAAAGCCTTCACCTCAAGCGGCCGTGTTGAATTAGTAGAACGCCACCATAAACGTGGAAAAATTTTGGTACGTGATCGCATTGATCTCTTAGTTGATCCGGGAACACCCTTTCTTGAACTTTCTCCGCTTGCGGCGTGGGGACAATATAACAATGAATTGCCAAGCGGGGGAATTGTAACAGGTATCGCCATCGTTTCAGGAACCCCTTGCGTGATCATTGCAAATGATGCGACCGTCAAAGGTGGTTCCTACTATGTAGAAACAGTGAAGAAACATGCCCGTGCACAAGAGATTGCAGCGGAACAACGCCTGCCTTGCATCTATCTTGTGGATTGTGGTGGGGCCAATCTACCCCAACAAGACAAAGTGTTTCCTGATCGCGATCACTTTGGAAATGCCTTTCATCGACAATGCAATATGTCTGCATCGGGACTTCCACAATTATCAATTGTCTTTGGTGGCTGCACGGCTGGCGGGGCTTATATCCCTGCCCTTTCCGATCAAACCATCATGGTAGAAGGAAATGCACGTATTCATCTTGGTGGCCCTTCCATTGTGAAGGTCGCAATCAATGAAGATGTCGATGGTGAAACATTAGGCGGTGCAGCCATGCATACCCGTGTTTCTGGTGTTTCTGATCATATAGTAAAAGATGAAGCCCAAGGCATAGCCCTTATGCGTGATATTGTGGCTCATTTAAATATACATCGTGATTTGGAACTGGGTGCTATCACAACAAAACCACCCCTTCATTCCCCAGATGAACTTGCCGGTGTGGTCAGTAGTGACAGACGAATACCTTATGATGTCCGCGAAATCATCATGCGCCTGATAGATGACAGTGACTTTCAAGAATTCAAACCCGAATGGGGTGAAACCGCTATTTGTGGAACCGCAAGAATTTATGGACGTTCCATTGGTATCATCGGAAATAATGGTGCATTACTTTCTGAATCCGCCTTGAAAGCCGCCCATTTCATTGAAATCTGTAATCAACGAAACATCCCCCTGCTGTTCTTACATAATATTACAGGCTTTATGGTGGGGACCGATGCGGAACGTGGTGGCATTGCAAAGAATAGTGCCAAAATGGTTTATGCCATGTCCACCGCCACAGTCCCTAAAATATCCGTCATTGTCGGGGGGTCTTATGGCGCAGGTAATTATGGCATGTGTGGCCGTGGTTTTCGACCAGATTTTCTTTTTGCATGGCCCTCAGCAGAACTGGCGACCATGTCTGCAGATATTGCCTCCAACGTCATGTTGGAACTACGCCGAAGCAACGTGAAAGCAAAACCAGCAACCGAAAAAGAACTCGCCTATATCGAAAAAACAGTCCGCGATCAATATGAAGAACAAAGCGATCCATATTATGCCACATCGCGCCTTTGGGATGATGGGTTAATCGAACCCTCCCAAACCCGTGACATTTTAGGTCTCTGCCTTGCTATTTGTACAACCGTGCCAGAAGCAGGCCCCCGTACCCCTGTTTATCGTATGTGATGAAGGATAAGATTATGACAAATTATGAAACAATAATCATAGGCATTGATAAGCGTGGTGTCGCCACTTTAACCTTGAACCGACCTGAAAAACATAATGCCTTGAATGCAAAAATGATTTCAGAATTACGCCATGCAGCCTTTGCACTAGGTGAAAATAATGATGTCCGCTTAGTCATTCTTACTGGTGCAGGGAAAAGCTTTTGTGCCGGCGGCGACCTCAATTGGTTTGCAGGAAATATAGATCGCACCCGTGGTGAGCGCATCCATGAAAGTGGCGAACTTGCACGTATGTTACGAGACCTAAACACGCTTCCAAAGCCTCTTATCGGTGCGATCAATGGCCCAGCCTATGGGGGCGGTGTTGGGATGATTTCTGTATGCGATATTACTGTTGGCTTAAACCAAAGCCTTTTTGGCCTCACAGAAGTTCGCCTTGGGTTACCTCCTGCAAATATCTCACCTTATGTAGTGGACCGTATCGGTAAATCAAATGCCCGTGCGACCATGTTATCAGGTGCATTGTTTAGTGGCGAACGGGCCAAAGAAATTGGCCTTTTAACATTCCTTGCCAATGACCAAGAAAAACAAAAATCTATGTTAGAGGTCATTATCACCGATCACTTAGAAGCAGCCCCAGAAGCAGTTGCCGCCACCAAAGAACTTATCAATTTTGTAGCTTCCCACAGCATTGAAGAAAACATGACCTATACGGCAGAATGTTTGGCGGATGCGTGGGAAACCGACGAAGGTCAATTAGGGGTTTCAAGTTTCTTAAACAAAAAGCTTCCCCCTTGGAGGTCAAAATAATGGACCGTATTTTAGTTGCCAATCGTGGAGAAATTGCTGTTCGTATCATTTCGGCTTGTCAAAAATTAGGCATTGAAACTGTAGCGGTTTATTCTGATGCAGATCGCAACGCCCCCTTTGTCAAAAGGGCGGATATGGCTTTTCATATAGGTCTATCAGAAGCACGGGCAAGCTACCTTGATGGCGGCAAAATCATCGAAATCGCAAAAAAAGCCAATGCCGATGCCATACATCCCGGCTATGGTTTTCTTGCAGAAAACGATCAATTCGCAGCCCTTTGTGAAAAAGAAGGCATAACCTTCATTGGACCATCTTCGGACATCATTGCTCAAATGGGATCAAAGATTGCCGCCAAAAATGCCGCCATAGAAGCAAGCGTCCCTGTTGTGCCCGGCTATAATCAAGACGACCAATCAGAAACCGCGTTAATTCAAGCGGCAAACGATGTAGGCACCCCATTATTAATAAAAGCCAGTGCCGGCGGTGGTGGACGTGGTATGCGCCGCGTCTACGACCTAAAAACTTTCAAAAGCGAATTATCTTTAGCCCAGAAGGAAGCAGAATCTGCCTTTGGTAATTCTGATGTTCTATTAGAACGATTGATTGAAAAGTCACGCCATGTGGAAGTTCAAATTCTTGCCGATAAACATGGGAATGTACTTCATGCATATGAACGTGATTGTTCTATTCAACGTAACCATCAAAAGGTCATAGAAGAAGCCCCTGCGCCGAACTTACCTGCCAACATCAGAAATTCTATGTTGAAGGATTCCGTTAAACTAGCCAAGAAAATTGGCTATAACAGTGTTGGTACAGTGGAATTTATTTATGATCCAATGAAAGGTGAATATTTCTTTTTAGAAATGAATACCCGCCTGCAAGTTGAACATCCTGTAACAGAATTCATAACTGGATTGGATTTGGTGGAATGGCAAATTCGCATTGCCATGGATGAAATACTGCCTTTCATGCAAACTGAAATCACCTGCAATGGCTGGGCTATAGAAGCCCGTATTGCTGCAGAAGATGCCGCTGATAATTATCGTCCGCAAACAGGTAAAATCACTCATTACCAGGAACCCACAGGGGCGAGTATTCGTATAGACAGCGGTATCGAAGCAGGTTCAATGGTCAGCCATTATTATGATTCTATGCTGTCCAAAGTCATCGCATCAGGCAAAGATAGAAAATCTGCTATACGCAGGTTAAAACGCGCCTTAGGCAAATATCAAATTGCAGGCTTAGATGTGAACATCAACTTTGTTAGAGACATCCTAGACCTTAAGGTTTTCCAAGAAGCCGTTCATCATACTGCCACACTTGATGACACATGGGAAAAAGGTTGGTCTAGACAAGCTATATCTGATCTTCAAATAGCAGAAGCCGCCCTTTGTAAATTAATGCAACAACAAATAGATCTTGAAACAAAACCACGTTCACCTTGGCATTCATTAGGCGCATGGCGCATTACAGAACCGTTAGGGCGTGCGGGGAAAGCCACTTACTATTTACCTAGCAACAACGGTGAATTTATCACGATTGAATTGGCGGGGCGTAAAGGTATGTTTGACATATCTGTTTCCGGCAAGCATTGCCTTTCTGTCACCGATGCTATGTTTCATAGCAACCAACTTACCTATGAAACCGAGGGTCAAAGGTTTTTATGTAACGCAGCAATTGACCACGATGCCATCCACCTACAAACTGAAAAAGGTCAAATAACCATTGCCCTTTTAAATGCAGAGGCCGCCCTTCTCGATTCCGACAAAATAGCCCAAGGGGATGGCCGCTCTATTAAAGCCATGATGCCCGGCCTTGTGGTCGATATCTATGTAAAAGAAGGCGACCTTGTATCTGAAGGACAAAGGCTTTTAAGCGTAGAAGCGATGAAACTTCTTCAAGATATGACGGCCACACAAGCAGGCCGCATCACATCCATTAATTACAACGCAGGCGTTAATGTTGAAGGCGGGGCAACCCTCATTTCCATAGAACCAATAGAAAAAGCAGGAGAATGATTATGACACGTTCTATTTATTTCAATGAAGAACACGAAATGCTACGCGATCAGCTACGTCGTTTCATTGCTGTAAAAGTAACCCCTTTTGGCGATCAATGGGAAAAAGACGGCATGACCCCGCGCAAGGTCATGCAAGAAATGGGAGAGCTAGGGTTCTTTGGTATTCGCTACCCTGAGGAATATGGGGGCTCTAACCTAAATACACTTTCAACCGTCGTTCTTTCCGAAGAACTGGGGAGGTCAACCTTTGGCGGTTTTGCGATTACGGCATTGGTGCATACAGACATGGCATCGCCTCACCTTTTTAATGCTGGCACTAAAGAACAACATGCGAAATATTTACCCGACGTCATTGCCGGAAGAAAAATTACCGCTGTGGCGGTTACAGAACCAGACGCCGGATCAGATGTAGCAGGGTTAAAAACCCGTGCCGTTCAAGATGGCGATGATTGGGTCATCAACGGATCAAAAATGTTCATCACCAATGGCGTTCATGGGGATATCTATTTTGTGGCGGCACGTACAAATCCAGATGCAAAAGGATCTCGTGGCATCACTATGTTTATTGTGGAAAAGGGTATGGATGGTTTCTCCGTTGGTCGCAGTCTTGATAAATTTGGCTGGCGTAGTTCCGATACTGCGGAATTGGTCTTTGATAATTGTCGCGTACCTTCCCAGAATATCCTAGGTGAAGTTAATAAAGGTTTCTACGCCATTATGAAAAACTTCCAAAATGAACGCATAGTACTTGCCGCACAAGCCATGGGCGAAGCTGCAAAAGCACTAGAGATCACCCTAAATTATGTAAAGGAACGCAAAGCCTTTGGCGGCACTCTTTGGGATAAAGATGTGATCCGTCAACGCCTTGCCCAACGAAGTGCAGAAGTCGAAGCAGGCCGCCATCTGATTTATCATGCCGCATGGTTAGATAGTAATGGGCAAGATTGTGTAAAAGAAGTTTCCATGGCTAAAGTTTACTGTGGTGAACTGGTTAATAAAGTAATGTATGACTGCCAACAATTCCATGGTGGTTTTGGCTATATGAAAGAGGCCGTTATCGAACGTATGGTTCGTGATGCACGCATCCAATCCGTTGGCGGCGGTGCAACCGAAGTCATGGCAGAAGAAATCGCCAAACGTCTTTAAGACAAACGCCCTTAAGAAAGAGGTCATATCATGACACAAAAAACAGCAATCATTTTTGGTGGAACCGCAGGCATTGGACTTGCGACAGCAAAAGCCCTTTGCGAAGACAATATTTCACATCTGATTATAAGTAGCCGTACAGAGGCGAGAGGCTTAAAGGCAGCAGAAGAATTATCTTCTCTCTATCCCCATTGCCATGTCATATTTATGGCATGTGATGTTTCTGATCATCTGCAAGTACAATCTGTCTTTGATGATGCCCACGCGCTTCTAACGAGAATAGATATTGTTATCAGTTCAATAAGCCCCCCGATTTTACCTTGCCTGTTTAAGAATAGCGACCCCGCGAATTATGCTACTTTATTGAATACAGCCCTAATTGGGGTGATGAATATCTGCAAATATGCATGTGATGCTATGCGGCCTCATAACAGCGGCAGTATTATTACCATTGCATCCGATGCAGCAAAGCAACCTACCCCCGGTGAAACAACCATTGGGGCGGTGATGGCAGGCATTGTTATGCTTTCACGAACCATTGCGTTGGAAGAAAAAAGAAACGGCATTCGGGTCAATTGCCTAACCCCGTCCATCGTTCAGAACACGCCTCTATATGATGAATTAATGGAAGACCCCTTCTGTAAAAAGTTATTTCAAAAAGCAGAAGAAAAAGCAAATCTAGGCGTCGTGACGGCACAAGAAATAGCCGACATGGCAGCTTTTCTCGTTCACGAAAAAGCGCGCAAAATCACGGGACAAGTTATTTCCGTAAATGGTGGTATTTCTACTTAAGAAACAAATGGAACTCGGAGCTACCTATTCTCAGGTGCACTTAGGGTTCCATTTTCTTCTAATAAATGACCGACCTTCACATAGATAAGGCAACCATCTTTGGAAAAAGGTTTATGGATAGACTTATGAGGGCTACGTAACCAACTTCCAGCCGGATAGGTTCCATGTTCATCTTCAAAAGTCCCCTCAATCACATAGATTTCTTCCCCACCATAATGGGTATGTGGATTGAAATATGTTTCAGGGGCCCAGCGCACTAACGCACAAGATTCCGTACCATATTCATGAAGAGGTAGAACCTCTAGACCCGGTACTAAGCCCGGTCGAAAATCAACCTCTTTGGTTTTAATTTTTACTTCTGCCTGATCCCCGTCTTGAAACTGCCAAAGTTTTACAAGGATTGTACAGCCTTCTTTGGTATGGGGTGCGTGAGATGTTCCGACGGGGTTACGAATGTATGAACCGGGTCCAAAATCCCCATGTTCATCCGAAAAAACACCTTCAAGAACAAGAAATTCTTCACCACCATCATGACGATGATTGGGAAACTGACTATTAGGGGAAAAACGAACAATCGTGGTGGCACGGGCTACTTCATCCCCTAAACGATC
>CBFCZA010000129.1:0-8024 GCA_965602285.1 uncultured Curvivirga sp.
TGGAAACCAAACATTACTGGACAGCACCATTAAAAGTGTTGGTAAAGAAGCCTTCATTCCAATTTTGACAATGGCACCAACAGATGTAGAGAAACATGTTTTAACGTTAAAAAACGCATTAAATAATGGGGACATGGAGCAGGTTAAAGAAACATCGCATACTATCAAGGGAATTGCAGGCTCTCTCTTTGCTACCGAACTTCAAAGAATGACTTCTGATATAGAATTAACACCAACAATCCTTGGCAGTGATGATTTATCACTATCAGACTTTGATGATATGATCCAAGGCACTATAAACTGGTGGAAAGAGGTAATTAAAAATTATGATTAATAATGGGTATCATATTTGAAAAAGTTCTAACGTAGTTTAGTAAAAAATGAACGAAGCAATGCGGCACATTCAACTTCACGAATGCCACCAACAACATCAGGACGATGATGGCAGGTATCCTTTTCGTAAAAACGTGCCCCATGTTCTATCCCGCCACCTTTAGGATCATAAGCGCCAAAAAAGACCCTTCCTATGCGACTATGTGAAATGGCAGAAGCACACATGGTGCATGGTTCTAGGGTTACATAAAGGTCGCAATTCTCTAACCGCAATTGTTGAAGCTTTTGGGATGCCGCTTTCAACGCAAGCATTTCAGCATGTGCAGTCGCATCCTTCAAGGCCTCTACTTGGTTTCCTGCACAAGAGATCACATGTCCCGTAAGACGTTCCACGACCACAGCCCCAACAGGAACCTCTCCTCTATTTGCTGCAAGGATCGCTTCCTCTATTGCAAGCCCCATAGGGGAGACATCTTTCATAGAAGCCATGTTTTCTTCTATTCCTTGTGTCATGTGGATTGCACCTTTGGCTTGGGTTCGTTATGATTAGCAAATTAAATGATCATAAAATCGAATGAAACAGTAATTTTATTAGATCGATCATCATCCCATATCACAGGACAGCCTAGCATGACCAGCCCATCAGATACTCCAATCGAATCTGAACCTACAGAGGTTGCTGAAGACACCAGTATCGTTGAAGAATTACCGGTAGAAAAACAGCGTATTGCAAAAGTTATGGCACGCGCGGGTTTATGCAGTCGTCGTGATGCAGAAAAATGGGTCGAAGCAGGTCGTGTCACTGTAAATGGAGATATTATTAAATCGCCTGCCCTAAACGTAGGGTCAGATGATGCTATCGTAGTTGATGGCAAACCTCTCCCCATGATGGAACCAACACGCCTTTGGCGCTATCATAAGCCAGTTGGATTGATAACATCAGCCCGTGATGAACAAGGCCGATCTACTGTTTTTGATCACCTGCCATCCGAACTTCCCCGTGTCATTTCAGTTGGTCGATTGGATATTAATTCCGAGGGACTGTTGCTGTTAACCAATGATGGTGAATTAGCACGTAAACTTGAACTTCCATCCAATTCCATGCGCCGTGTTTATCGCGTTCGCGTTCGTGGAACTGTAAATGAAAAGAAATTTGAACAGCTAAAAGAAGGCATTGTTATTGATCGTATTCATTACGAAGCCATTGATGTAAAAGTTGATCGTCAGCAAGGGTCTAACGCATGGTTGGAAGTTACCTTAACCGAAGGTAAAAACCGTGAAATTCGTCGTGTCATGGAATATCTTGGTTATACCGTTAACCGCCTTATTCGTATTCGTTATGGAAACTTCTTCTTAGGTCAACTTCCGCGAAATATTGTGGATGAAGTCAGTGCTGGTGATGTTCGGAAACTTTTAGGTAAACCAGCCCATAAAGGGGCGAAGGCGAAACCAAAGAAAAATCGTCCGCGTTCAAAAGTTGTCTATAAACCAAGAACAGATGATACAGAGGCACAAAGAAGTGGTTCGAAAAGGCCTATGGCGAAAAAAACTTTCTCCAAACGTCCTGATAACAAAGTCGACACTAGATCTGATAATAGATCCGAAAATCGTTCATCAGAGCCTAAAAAAGCATTTATTCAAAAACGTGACGGAGCAAAGCCCTCTTCACGAGCTGGTCAAAAATCAAGCCAAAAACGGACTAAGTAAATGCGCATTATTTCTGGCCGATATAAGGGGGCTAAACTCGACACCCCTGAAAGCCAAGAAACACGACCTACTTCTGATCGCACACGTGAAGCCTTGTTTAACCTGCTTTGCAATGGAAAACATGCACAGCTTCTAAGAGGCCGTCCTTTTGCCGATGTTTATGCGGGTACTGGTGCGGTGGGGTTAGAAGCAATTAGCCGTGGTGCGTCACATGGTTATTTCTTTGAAACAGGCAAACATATATTACCTATTCTTCAAAAGAATATTGAAAAATGCAAAGTTCAAGGTTGCACACGAATATTGCGAAGCGATGCAACGAAACCACCACAAGCCACCGAAGCTTGTGGTATTATTTTCATTGATCCCCCATATGGAAAAGATTTAATAAATCAGACCATACCAGCCTTACTATCCAAGGGTTGGTTAGCAGATGATGGCTTGCTTATCAGTCAAGGCCACCCCAATGATCCAGTGACAGCACCAGAAGGTTTTGAGATCATCGATGAAAGAAAATATGGTGCAGCTTTATTGTTCTTTATGAAACGAAGCAGTTAGTATGAAATCATGACAAGTCATAATGATTTTGAAAATCATGGATTTGATGAAAAGTTTTGGGATGGCTTCTTAAATCTTCTTACATGGCGTCGGGATGTAAGGCATTTTAAAACCAACCCACTACCTGATGGTAAAATTGAAGAGCTTTTAAGCTATGCAAATATGGCCCCTTCTGTTGGCCTTAGTCAGCCATGGCGATTTGTGCAAGTTTCAAAAGGGCCGAACCGCGACAAAATAACGGAAATATTCGAAATAGAAAACGAACGTGCCTTAGATGATTATAATGGTGACAAAGCAAAGCTTTATGCATCCCTTAAATTGTCAGGCATGAAAGAAGCCCCCATACAATTGGCAGTCTATTGTGATATGGATCCAGACAAAGGCGGCGGACTTGGTCGTAAAACCATGCCTGAAACACTGGCATATAGCTGCACCATGGCTATACATACGTTATGGTTAGCCGCCCGAGTCCAAGGTATTGGGCTTGGATGGGTTTCAATCATAGATCCAAAGAAAATAGATACCGTTTTGGATGTTCCAAAAGAATGGCAATTGATTGGATATTTCTGTATTGGCTACCCTGCCTTTGAAGATGACAAACCAGAATTAGAACGCAAAGGTTGGGAAAGCAGAGAAGCCCCTGTCATCCTTCAACGATAAAATAAATGAGTTAAAATTTATTCTGCAGGCACTGCCTGTGAAGCCGCGTCAACGCGAAGACCTGCCGTTTTCACAATATTATAACCAAAAGCAATAAGAAGAATCATCACTATTGTTCCCACATAATAGGGCATGTCGGCCCCGTATTGTGCAAAGATAAAACCACCCCAAGCAGGCCCCGCAATGCGGGCTAATGATGATACAGATTGCGCAGTCCCCATTACACCGCCTTGGTTTGCTTCAGGGGTCGATCGACTAAGTAAACTTTGCATCGCAGGGTTATGAAGGCCCATCGCCAATGCCAACAAAGCCATACTGATATAGATACCATTCTCTGCTGTAATTTGGGTCAATGATGCAAAGGCTGCTAACAAGAAAATCATCGCAACCAAAATGACTTTGGCTTCACCACGTTTCTTCACAATGCGTCCAATACCACCTTGAATGAAGGCCGTAACAACACCTGCAAATACAAGATACATACCAACTTCGCGCGCGCCCAGACCAAAACGATCTTTGGCCCAAAGTGCAAAAGTACCTTCAATGGCTGTAAACATAAGGAATACGCCAAAATACACGCAGATTAACTTTACTAAAACAGGATCTTTTAAAACTTTACGGGTCGGTATACGACTTGCGACATCACGATGTCGGGCAGGTTCTTTTACAAAAATGAAAGTCACAATAAGTGCAATGGCAGCCATACTTGCTGCAATGTAACTTGGAAGTGCAAAATCGGGGGCATCACTGCTACCCACCGCCCATGCACCAAGGCCGGGCCCAATCGTAAAACCAATACCAAACGCAGCCCCTAGCATTCCCATACCTTTAGCACGATTTTCTTTTGACGTAACATCCGCAACAAAAGCTTGTGATGTTGCAAGCCAACCTGATGTGAAGCCTGCCAAGGCACGACTAGCGAAAACCTCCCAAAGGCTATCCGCTGTGGCAAGCCATAAATAGGCAAGTATCGTGAAGCAAACTGACACTAACATGATTGGCTTTCGCCCAACACGGTCAGAAAGGCTTCCCCATATAGGGGTGGATATCAGTGCTGCTGCAGAAAAAGTAGAAAAAACAAGCGCAGCATGATCTGGCCCTGCGCCCATACTGGTCGCATAGAAAGGCAAAATCGGGATAATTGTACCCAACCCAATAATACTAATACCCGTCGCCAATGCTAAGGGTAGCAATTGTTTCATTTCGCTCATATCTAACTTTCTGAGAATTATTCTAAGATTGGAGTTATGTTTAGCGTCGTCCAAACAATTTTTCAATATCAGATAATTTTAATTCCACATATGTGGGACGCCCATGGTTACATTGCCCAGAATGCGGTGTTGCTTCCATTTGGCGCAAAAGACTGTTCATTTCATCAAGTGACAATCGACGACCAGATCGAACCGACCCATGACACGCCATCGTACCGCAAACTTCTTCAAGTTTTTCTTTCAAACTGAAGGTACTTCCTAAATCCATGAATTCATCTGCCAAGTCTTTTACAAGACCTTGAATATCCACATCCCCCAATAATGATGGTGTTTCACGTACAGCCACGGCCCCCGGACCAAAGCTTTCAAGAACAAGCCCTAAGCTTTCCAGCTCTTCTGCCCGATCTACTAAGGATTTAGCCGCAGCTTCATCCATTTCGACCACTTCAGGAATAAGCAATCCTTGGCGGGCGACACCTTCTGCTGCCATCGATTCTTTCATGCGTTCATAGACAAGGCGTTCATGGGCTGCATGCTGATCTACAATGACAATGCCGTTGTCGGTTTGGGCTACAACATAAGTTTCATGCAGTTGAGAGCGTGCAGCACCTAAAGGGTATGTTTGATAGCGTTCAGCAACATCATCCATATGGGTTGACGTTTCCGCGTAAGAGCCACTTGAAGATGCCGCAGGAGAGAAAGCGGGTTGGCCTCCACCTTGTCCTAATCCACCTTGATCATATGGGGCTTGAAATTCATAAGCACGTTCAGAAACTCCTTGTGGGATTGGTTGCGCTTGATAGTTATAATTGCGCCCTGAAAAACCAGATGAAGATCTTTGTGGCATAGCTGATATTGGTAAGGAAGCGAGATCACTTCCGCTGCGAATAGCCCCAAGCGCAGCTTGAGACACCGTCGTCGATGCCCTGTGCCCGGCACCCGCCAATGCATGTTTTAAGGCCCCAACAATTAACCCACGTATGGAAGCCGCATCTCTAAATCTAACTTCAGTTTTTGCGGGATGTACATTCACATCTACCGCACGTGGTTCAGTTTCAACAAACAAGGCTAACATTGGATGTCGATCTCTCGCCAAGAAATCCATATAGGCAGCCCGAACCGCACCGGTTAATTGTTTATCTTTAACGGGGCGGCCATTCACAAATAAAAACTGCATCATGGCATTTCCACGATTTAATGTAGGTAGTCCAGCAAACCCTGTCAGGCGACAGCCATCACGTTCTGCTTCAATAGGTAGGGCATTTTCAGAAAACTCCCGCCCCATAATATCCCCAAGGCGTTTGAGCCGCTGATCTAACAGCTCCCCTTGCTTCCCTGCAACGCGCAATCGATCGCGATTTCCATCGTTAAGGGTGAAACTTACGCCCGGATGTGCCATTGATAAACGTTGCATCACATCAATAACAGCGCTTGTCTCTGCACGTTCTGATCTCATAAATTTCAAACGGGCGGGTGTTGCATAGAATAGGTCTCGAACGTCAATCCGCGTACCAATACTTCCTGATGCTGGTTCAGGCCCCGAAATATCACCACCTTCAACATGAATAGCCCATGCTTCATCTGCATCTTTTGTCCGACTGGTAATAATCATGCGACTAACAGAACCTATGGAAGGTAGCGCTTCACCACGAAAACCCAATGTGGAGATAAAAAATAAATCATCATCAGGTAGTTTAGAGGTCGCGTGCCTCTCTATGGCGATAGGTAATTCTTCTGATGTCATTCCACAACCATCATCAACCACACGAATAAGAGATTTCCCCCCTTCGCGAATAGACACATCAATCCGGCTAGCACCAGCATCCAATGCGTTTTCCACAAGTTCCTTCACCGCAGAAGCAGGGCGTTCAACCACTTCACCAGCAGCAATGCGGTTAATAACTTGATCGGGCAAGCGACGAATAGCCATAGTATAAAGCCTATAATATTTGATTAAAATCGAAGGCTAACAATCTAGGTCGATTCGCCCATACCTGCCATATATTGACGGATCAAAATCTTGCCTTCTTCAACAGCGGGTTGATCATACGGATCCACATGTAGCAGACCCGCAGCAAGGATTGTTTCCAACATGAAATGCATCATCAATGCACCAATGGATTTTTCATTAATTTGATCTAGCGTGATGCGGCGAACCGGCTTTCCATTTTTTGCCAATGTCTCTGCAGTTGCACGCCTAGAGGCTTCCATCAATTCACCCATGGTTCGCCCAACCATGAAAGATAACTTAGGATCGTTTGCTAAATCACCGGAAATCGCTGTACCACCTTGTGAAATTGGGCCACCCAATACAGTAAACATCTTATCAGATGGACCATCCAACCAAAGTTGTAATTGGCTATGTTGATCAACAGGGCCTGTGGCATAAATAGGGGTTGTTCCCTTACCATCCTTACCTAGGCTTTCTGCCCAAAGTTGACGATACCAGCGCGCCAAAGATCCTAAACGATCACTGTAGGCCAACATAACAGAACTGCTTACTTTATGTTCTTGCTCTAACCCAACAGAGATAGCCGCCCCAACAGCAGCTGGGCATTCAAGGGGATCATCTGCGTTCAAAGCATTTTCAAGAACACCAGCAGCCCCTTCACGCACTAAACTTGGTTGAAGCCCGACAATCATTGCCGGAAGCATCCCCACCAAGCTTAATACAGAATAACGCCCACCCACATTAGGATCGTGATCTAGTACATCAAGGCTAAATCTTTCGGCTACCCCACGCAAAGGACTTTCGCCTGGCTCAGTTATAATCGTGATATGTTTTTTAAGATTTTCATCACCCAATTCCTTTCGAAACTTGGGTAAAAATGAAAATAACTGCATCACTGTTTCTGTTGTTCCACCAGATTTGGAGATGGCAACAATCCCTGTATTTTTTGGATCTAACTTTTGAACAAGCTCTTCAAAAACAAAAGGATCTACATTTGTCACAATGTGAAGGTTTGGGCCGGGGCGTTCCCCTTGTGATACTTTTGGCAATGCCATTTCAAACAGCGCACGTCCCCCAAGAGAAGAACCACCTGTGCCCAAAATAACGACGTCCTTAAATGAATCGCGGTAATATTGTGCAATAGGTTCTAAAGGAACTAAATCTTCTGTCGCATGAGGAAGGTTCAACAAAGGTAAACTTCCATCTTCATAGGATACTTTTAATGCGCGTAAGCCTAACTTCGCTTGCCTCAATAAAAGTTGGAATTTGCTGTCGCTTAACCCACCCTCACCAATATTTTGGGCAAGACAATCGGTTATATCATGATGGTAGGATGCAATGTTATTTTTCATAGGGTTAATCTAGGCAATTCGGTGAATCTATTCAAGCTACAACAAGGCACAAATATAAACTTATTCACGGATGAAGCTGACCTTTATGATTTTTCCATTTTCCACATGGTATAATGCAACAATTTCAAGTGGCCCATCTGGCAAACCTGTAACAACCTCATGGTCTATGGCTATATTCCCCAAATCTATTTCATGTTTCACCGTGCAATGAAGATTAGAATTTGAAAAACGATTTGCATATATTTCGCGTATGGC
>CBFCZA010000130.1:0-7970 GCA_965602285.1 uncultured Curvivirga sp.
CGATGGTGCGGAAGGCAGTTGTGATGTGGAAAATTTATGCCCCATGCGCGGGCGCTGGGACCCTATTAATTTAGCGGTTAAGGTCGCGTTAGAATCCGTATCTTTGGCAGATATTAATAAAGATGCGGGCGTCCCTGATTTTATAAATATGGGCGCAGAATCTGTTGAAAATGTAAAACAAGAAGAAACAACTATTTCAGTTGCGATGAAGGATTAACAAATGGCAGCCACAACGGAAACCATTGAAAAAGTAAAAGACATTGATGCTGGTGGTGATAAGTATAAATACGGCTTTGTCACTGATATTGAGATGGATCGTGCGCCTAAAGGGTTAAGCGAAGAGGTTATTCGTTTTATTTCTGCAAAGAAAGAAGAACCAGAATGGCTTCTTGAAATGCGCCTTGAAGCATATGAACATTGGAAAACAATGGAAGACCCTGAATGGTCTAAGTTGAACATTGATCCGATAGATTATAACGGTATCTATTATTATGCGGCACCAAAGGCGGATGAAGATAAACCTCAATCGTTAGATGAAGTCGACCCGAAGCTTCTTGAAACCTACGCTAAACTTGGAATTCCATTGAAAGAACAAGAGGTTCTTGCTGGCGTTGTTGGGTCCCCTCGTATCGCAGTTGATGCGGTGTTTGATTCTGTGTCTGTCGCGACAACTTATCGCAAAACATTAGAAGAAAAAGGCATCATTTTTGGATCTATTTCTGAGGCAGTGAAAAACCACCCTGAATTAGTACGTAAATATTTAGGATCAGTTGTACCTCATACGGATAATAAGCATGCTTGTTTGAATAGTGCTGTGTTTACGGATGGGTCCTTTGTTTATATTCCAAAAGGCGTTCATTGCCCGATGGAACTTTCTACATATTTCCGTATTAATGCCGAAGAAACGGGACAATTTGAACGCACGTTGATCGTCGCGGACGAAGGTTCATATGTAAGTTACCTTGAAGGCTGTACCGCGCCACAACGTGATGAGAACCAACTGCATGCTGCGATCGTAGAAATCGTGATTTTAGACGATGCAGAAGTTAAGTATTCGACGGTGCAAAATTGGTATCCCGGTGATGAAAATGGCAAAGGTGGCATTTATAACTTCGTAACCAAACGTGCTGTTTGTCGTGGTAAGAATGCTAAAGTCAGCTGGACCCAAGTTGAAACCGGATCCGCGATTACTTGGAAATATCCAAGTTGCATCTTACAAGGTGACAATTCAGTAGGTGAGTTTTATTCCGTTGCCATTACAAATAATATGCAACAAGCCGATACAGGCACCAAGATGATTCATATTGGTAAAAATACCAAATCCAAGATCATCTCTAAAGGTATTTCAGCAGGTCGCGCAGATCAAACATATCGCGGGCTTGTTCGGATTTTACCTAAAACGGGTTCGGCTGTGAATTATACCCAATGTGATAGTTTGTTGATTGGTTCTGATTGTGGGGCCCATACGGTTCCCTATATCGAAAGCCGTAATCCATCGGCAAAGATTGAGCATGAGGCAACCACCTCTAAAATTAGTGAAGATCAGCTTTTCTATTGCCTGCAACGTGGCATGAGCGAAGAAGAGGCTGTGTCTTTAATTGTGAATGGCTTCTGTAAAGAAGTAATGCAAACCTTACCCATGGAATTTGCCGTAGAAGCACAAAAGCTTATAGGTATCTCTCTTGAGGGTAGTGTGGGTTAAACCCTACGAAATATTTAGCGATAATGGCTATAATTAGATCAGGACTTTAAACAATGCCGCTTTTAGAAATCAAAGATTTGCACGCAACAGTGCATGGTAAAGAAATTTTAAAAGGTGTGAATTTAACCATTCAACCTGGTGAAGTTCATGCCATTATGGGCCCAAATGGGGCAGGTAAATCTACTTTGTCTTATGTCTTGGCCGGACGTGCTGGATATGAAGTAACGGGTGGATCTGTAACCTTTGATGGTAAAGATTTATTCGAACTAGAAGCAAATGAACGTGCCTGTGAAGGTTTGTTCCTTGCCTTTCAATATCCTGTAGAAATTCCGGGTATTACCAACACAACATTCTTGAAACATGCATATAATGCGAAACGCAAATATCATGGTGAAGAAGAGCTAGATGGTCTTGAGTTTGTAAAGCTTATGCGTGAAAAATCCAAAGAACTTGGTATGGCGGCTGATATGCTAAAACGCCCTGTGAATGTTGGTTTCTCTGGGGGAGAGAAGAAGCGTAATGAAACATTGCAAATGGCAATTTTAGAACCAAAATTAGCCTTGTTGGATGAAGCAGATTCTGGCTTGGATATTGATGCGCTTCGTGTCGTCGCAGAAGGTGTAAACCGTTTGTTAAGCCCAGAACGTGGTGTTCTTTGTATCACCCATTATCAGCGTTTGTTAGATTATCTAATTCCTGATTTTGTGCATGTTTTGGCAGATGGTAAGATTGTAAAGTCTGGCGATAAAAACTTAGCAATAGAGCTTGAAAAAACAGGCTATGCAGAATTTGACACAGTGGCCTAAGGATTAGACGGATGAACCAAATGATCGATCCTTTCTTACGTGGCTTTGGCTATTCGCCGGTAGATTTACCTTTGGCGGAAGTCGAATGGCTCACGAATAGACGAACAGAAGCCAAGAATGCTTATGCGCGTCTTGGTTTGCCAACTGTACGCAATGAAGTGTGGAAATATACTAATTTAAAATCTTTGCGAAATATAGATTTTCGTTTGGCTTCTGACCCGTTTAGCCTTGCGTTAAGTGCCTTACCAAAGCGCGTTCCAAATATTGATTCTTATCGTATCGTGTTTGTGAACGGCGTTTTTGATGCGACACTTTCTGACTTAAGTGATCTTCCAAATGGTGTACGTTTAGGCAGTTTGGCGACGGCTATAAAAGCAAACCCAAGCGCATTTGAAGGGCGTCTTGGTAAGTTGGTTTCTATGGAGGATGATGCCCTAATTGCCTTGAATTCAGCCTATCTTGCAGATGGTCTTTATTTTGAAGTCGACAGAGGTATTGTTCTTGAAAAGCCCGTCCATCTCGTCAATTTAACCTATGCTGGGGAAGACGCGCTTAGCTTTCATCCTCGACATTTGATGGAAATTGGTGATGGCGCGGTCGCAACAATTTTGGAAACCAGACTTGGTATTACCAATGAAACGCCTACATTTGGCAATAGCGTTGCTGAAATAGAACTAGGTCGTGATGCTAACTTAGGTCACTATTTGCTACAAAAAGAATCTGATCACGGAAACATTGTCGCTGTAAATGTGGTGACTACAGAAAAAGGCGCAACATATGATAACTTCGCCCTTCATTTGGGTGGGAAAATCATTCGCAATGAAATTCGTTGCCAGATCAATGGTGAACATGGGCAAGTTCGATTGAACGGTGCTTATCTTGCTGATGGGGAACGCCTTATCGATACAACCACTTTCATTGATCATGTTGCAGAAAACACTGCCAGCCGTGAAGTTTATAAAGGTGTGCTTGATGATAAGGGCCGTGGTGTTTTTCAGGCTAAAACCCTTGTTCGCAAAAGCGCACAAAAAACAGATGGGCATCAACTTCATAAGGCGATGTTACTAAGTGATAAGGCAGAGGTCGATTCAAAGCCTGAACTTGAAATCTACGCGGACGATGTAAAATGTGCCCATGGTTCAACATCCGGGGCGTTGGATGATAATCAATTATTTTATCTGAAATCTCGTGGTATTGATGAGAAACGTGCCCGTGCAATGCTGGTTCAAGCATTCTTGCATGATGCCGTTGATGAAATTCAAAATAAAGCCATAGCTGAATTGTTCCATGATGAGTTGGCCCATAGATTAGGAGAGGGTTCATGAGTGAAGCCTTTTCAAAAAATACTCTAATTGATGATTATGATGTTGCTGCTATTCGCGCTGACTTTCCTATTTTGTCGGAACTGGTTCATGGTAAGCCACTTTGTTTCTTGGATAACGGTGCATCCGCACAAAAACCTTCTGTGGTTATTGAAGCGATGTCAGATACCTATAAACATTGTTACGCCAATGTTCATCGTGGTGCTTATGCGTTCTCTGAACAAACAACGGCAAATTATGAAGCTGCCCGTGAAAAAGTTCGTGCTTTTCTAAATGCTGCCAGTGAAAAAGAAATTATATTCACTGGCAATGCAACGGGTGCTATGAATTTAGTTGCTTATAGTTTTGGTCGCGGGCTTTTGAAAGAAGGGGATGAAGTTATCATCTCTGCGATGGAGCATCATTCCAACATCGTGCCGTGGCAAATGTTGCGCGATGAAAAAGGAATCATCTTAAAGGTTGCGCCTATTTCTGATGACGGCACATTCTTGCTTGAAGAATTCAAGGCGATGTTAACAGAAAAAACCAAGCTGGTTTCTGTGACGCATGTGTCCAACGTTTTAGGGTCTGTTGTTCCTGTTAAAGAAGTGATTGATGCAGCCCATGATGTGGGGGCTAAAGTCATGCTTGATGGGTCACAAGCAGTAATGCATATGGCGGTTGACGTTCAAGAACTTGATGTGGATTTCTATGCTTTCACAGGTCATAAACTGTATGGTCCAACTGGCATCGGCGTGTTGTATGGTAAAGAAACTTTGTTAGATGCCATGCCACCCTTCATGGGTGGTGGTGATATGATCGCCTCTGTGACATATGAAAAGTCAACATGGGCAGAATTACCTGCGAAGTTTGAAGCAGGTACCCCACAAATTGTACAAGCTATCGGTCTTGGGGCTGCTGTGGATTATGTTCAATCTGTCGGCCTTGAACGTATAGCACAGCATGAACAACGGTTATTAAATTACGCGACACAACGGCTTTGTTCGATAGAAGGTTTGCGCCTTGTTGGAACTGCGCCCAATAAAACAAGTGTTTTGTCCTTTGTGATGGAAGGGACGCACCCTCATGACATTGCGACAATCGTAGATCGTAAAGGTGTCTGCATTCGTGCTGGCCATCATTGTGCAGAACCATTGATGGATCGCATGAAGGTAAGTGGCACCTGTCGTGCTTCGCTTGCCCTTTATAATACGATGGAAGAAGTAGATACACTAGCAACTGCGCTAGAAAAAGTACGGGAGATTTTCGGATAATGAGTGACGTTGATAAAAATGCAGCCCCAGAGGCGGAAACCCGTGATACTGATGCGCCAGAAGTTCATATGGCTAGCCCCTATAATGATGCGCTTATGAACCCATACGGAATGGGAAGCATGGGCGGTATGGGTGGAATGGGCATGTCTGACTTTATGCCTGCTGCAGAAGAAGGTACACAAGCCAAAGCTGGTTATACAATGGAGGAGGGTTCTGAACATGCAGGACCTGAAGATTTAATGGCGGCCCTAAGAACTGTGCATGACCCTGAATTGCCGGTGAATATTTATGATTTGGGTTTGATTTATGATTGTACAATGCAAGATACTGGCGATGTTTCAGTAACAATGACATTAACCGCGCCGGCATGTCCTGTGGCGGGTGAAATGCCTCAGCAGGTCGCTGATGCGGTTGCAGAAGTTGACGGCGTTGGTGAAGTAACTGTGACCCTTACATGGGAACCACCTTGGCGTCAGGATATGATGTCTGAAGATGCACAATTAGCGATGGATTTATTTTAATAATAGTTATTCTTAATTTAGACTTAAAAAAATAACAAAAAGGCCTATATTATAAAGATAAGGCCACTGATGGATGATAGGTGACGATATGTTTGGAACTGGTGAACCGATTTTAAAACTAACAGAAGCAGCCGCAACCCGTGTTCAAGATATTATGTCTGGCGCGGAGAACGATGTTCTGGGCTTGCGTGTTGGTGTGTCGTCAAAAGGGTGTTCAGGATTATCTTATGTCGTGAATTATGCCAAAGACCAAAAGCAGTTTGAAGAAGTTGTTGAAGATAAAGGTGTGAAAATCTTTATCGATCCTGCTGCGGTTATGTTCTTAATTGGCTCTGAGATGGATTATCAAGAAAGCAAATTGGACAGCCGATTTGTCTTTTCAAATCCAAATGAAACTGCCCGTTGCGGATGCGGTGAAAGCTTTAGTGTTGCGGATGTTTAAGCCGTCTATGGTTTAATCTATTCTTTCATCTTTGGCTAAAACCGCAGCAACCATTCCTACTGAAGATACGACGTCCTGTTTCATCACTTAGACCTGACCAGTTGTTGTCTAGCATATAGCCGATTAATGGCTGCATGATTGCGCCACTTCCAACTACACACATGTTAACTGTTCCCAAGGCTGCACCGCTGTTTTCAGGGGCATTATTTTCGCGTGCAAAAATAAATCCAATAATCATCGCGCCGCCAACAAAGCCAAACAGGAAAAGGGCAATCATGATGGTCGTTTGTGAGAATGTTATGCCAAACAACTCACTACCAAAAAGTAAGAACGCAAGATCAAGGATACCAAAACCCATAGACAATAGAACAAGACGTTTTCGGTTTTGAGATTTCTTTAACATCAAGCCCGATATAGCAGACCCAATCCCCCAACCTGCAAAGGTAGCGGATGCTGTGGCGGCTGCATTGGTGTGGCTTAGGTTATGAACATCTTGTAACCATGGTACTGCCCATAGGCCTGCAAAAGAAAGCATTGGTGCGGCACATGAAAACCCAATAACAGCTGCGAACCAAGTTTGCGGGTTCTTAACAACTTTTAGGGCGTTACTCTTCTTGCCATCATCATGAATAACGGCCTTCATTGTAGGAATGATAAAATAGGCTGCGACTGCTAGGATGATAGCTAAAACAGCTGAAACAGTCATGCTTTCACGCCATCCAAGGATAGATATCATATAGGCTAAAGGTGCTTGCCCTGCTACTGCGCCTGACATGCCAAGGAATTGAAGTATACCAATAGCGATAGGTAAGTTACTTGCAGGGAACATACGTGCGGCAATGGTAACGCTACCTACATAGGCAAAAGCCACAGTGCCACCAATGATAAACCGACCAAGGGCCGCAATTTCAAGGGTTTCTGCTTGGCCGAAAAGAATACTGCCGCCTGCACATAAAACCATGGAAATGGTGAAGAGAGGGCGGGGGCCAAATTTATCTATAAGTATGCCCACAGGTAATTGAATGGAGGCATAAGCATAAAAATACCATGCAGCAAGGCCACCAAGGGCTGCGGCACTTACGTTAAACGCATCCATCAAATCACCAACCATCACACTAGGTGATACCCGTTGGATGAAGGCATAAGTGAACATTATGCACCCGACGCTGAAAGCAAAGATTGCGCGGGTTGGAATAGAAGATTTTGTGATGGTGGTATCGGTCATGTTAAGCCTGCTTAATTAAATTTGGCTAACTGATACCAGTTTTTTTAGGATGAAAGAAGTGTTAATTAGGATTTGGTTTTGTTCCTGGAAGCATGACTATAGCGTAAATAGAAAAATTATGATGCTGGTAAATGAATCCTTATATGTAGGCCCTGTTCCTCATTTTCTTGGACAATAGAAATGACGCCTTGCATTCTAATGGTCACAAGATTGTAGATAAGTAACATTCCTAGACCATTTTCAGTTTGAACACCTTTTGAACTTCTATATGGGTCAAATAAATATAGGGAAGATTCCTCAGAAACGCCCACACCGTTATCTTTATAATCTAGGCATATACTATTGTCCTCTATTCTCCCGCCGATGCTAATTTTATTCAAAGGGGCGTTACTTTTCTTGAAGGCAAAATATAAGCTATCCATGATTAGCGTGGAGAATATCTGAGTAAGTTCTATTGGCAGGGTCATAATTTGAAGATTTTTAGCGCATTCAATATTAACTTCAACATTTTGTGCTAAGAGGGCTTCTTTATGTTCGCGAACTGAATAGGTGATATGATCATATAAGTTGATATCCATTTTGTCTGCATTGGAATTATTGGTAGAGAGATTTTTGAATTGTTGTACTAAGTCAACAGTACGGCTGATGTTTGTATTTAAAATCGTGCTGCCGTCCATAAGCCGTGTAACAAAATTTTGT
>CBFCZA010000131.1:0-7970 GCA_965602285.1 uncultured Curvivirga sp.
GTATCAATCCATTACCAACAAGTTTTGTGAAAAACTGAACAGGATTATAATGTATTTCGAATAGGGCGATATAAGGCAGTATTTTATGTGGCATCGTTGCAGGGTCAATTTTATTTTCATGTGGCATAGTTATGCCATCTGCTTGCCATTTAAAATACAGCTCTCTCAACATATCTGATTTTATAACTAGTTTATCTAGATGCAAAAAAATTCCCCCAAGCATTCAAATAACACAATGTAATCATAAAGAATTTTATGAAATTTAAAAACAAAAAAATTCAATGTTGTTTTCTCTATGATTTTTATTTTTTAAAAACTATAAAGAAATATCAATATTAAGGGTGAATTGAACAAATGAGCTATACATTATATGTAGGTAAAAATTTAACCATAAATGGTATGGCGTATATTGCAGGTTATGGAGATGAACCTTCTAGCCATTATTTGGAAATTATTCCCCAAAAGTCTTATCCAGAAGGTGCGATGATAGAAGTCGGCGTAACTGAAAAGGCAGATATGCCCGGTTTACGGTCTGAAATCCCTCAAGTGATTAAGACAGCGCGTCACATTAGAACCAGCTATAGCTGTTATTTGGGTGTTCCTGCCCCCATCACAAATGGAGGGTTAAATGAATATGGGGTGGCAGTGCGTGATGTTTGGTCCCCTTCGCGTCCAGAATTAATAGAAATGACACCTAAAGATCAAACTGGCCCTAACTATAGTGACCTTGCACGAATTGTCATAGAGCGTGCTACCACCGCACGCGAGGGTGTAGAGATCATAGGTGAGCTTGTGGAAAAATATGGTGAATCCAGTTATGGGGGAAATTCACATTTTATCGCGGACCCTAATGAGGCTTGGGTGGTCATTGAATTTGCGGGCAATAATGGTCTGTGGGTTGCGGAACGCTTAGGGGCTAATTCCATAAGGGCATCGCGCCCTGGATATATTGAAGATGTAGACTTTAAAAGTGAAAATTTTCTATATTCTAAGAACCTAGTTAGTTTTGCTAAAGAAATGGGATGGTATGACCCTAATCAAGATAAAAGCTTCAATGCAAATAAGATTTATGGCGATGGTAAAGGGCGTTGGGCTGGGGTTAAGTGGATAGAAACTGAAATAGCAAAAAGGGCTAACCGCCCTGAAAAAATATCTATTAAGGATATGATGTGGGCTGTGCGGACAGAAACATTAACTGGTGATACGGCCGGCTATGGACAGGTTGTCCCTTTATACCATCCTAAATACAATGATTTACGCCATATTTGGCATACACAGATTGGGGCTGTTGCTGCCTCTTTTGTGCCTTTTTATATGGGCTGTCAAATGGTTCAAGAAGAATTCTGTAAACATAGATATTTGACAGTTTCTGAAGCCTCTCGTTTCGTGGATGATCGCCAAGCCCTTGAAGAGGGGGAGGAAACGATCAGCACAGTTCCCCAAGCTATTGAAGCGACACGTTCTGCAAATGCGGTCTTTAAAAGGCTGTTATATCTTGTTTTCCTGCACCCTGATAAATTTTTACCTGAAATTACCGAAGTGTTTTTAGCTTTAGAAGATCATCTTTTGACAGAGCAACCTGAAATTATAGAAATTGCAGAGGTTTTATGTGATGCAGGTAAAAAGGATAAGGCCCAAAATTTCCTAACCAAATATTCCAATGCAGAATTGTTAAAG
Organism: uncultured Curvivirga sp.; assembly: GCA_965602285.1. Taxonomy (GTDB): domain Bacteria; phylum Pseudomonadota; class Alphaproteobacteria; order UBA8366; family Aestuariispiraceae; genus Curvivirga. The sequence continues at coordinate 1,678 of CBFCZA010000131.1, forward strand.
GCATTGAATTTAGCAGAAGCAATGGCAAATTCTATCGAAGCGCGCATCAGAATTTTATATGGCTTGGACAGAGAGCAATCGCCAACAGGTCCAGTCCAAATCTGGTAAGGAGAATAAGACAAAAAAAGGGCGAAAAGGTAGATCCTCTTCGCCCTTTTAATAGTAGGTAGTGACCTTAGGCTGTTGTATCAACAGGCGCTACATTCTCAGGGGCTTCAGGGTTGCCTTTTGCAACAGCCACCATCGCAGGGCGCAATAGGCGTTCATTCAGCACATAACCAGCTTGCATCACTTGAACAACCGTACCTGCAGCAAGACCAGTGTTTTCAACTTCGGTCATGGCTTGGTGCAATTTATAATCGAACTTTTCACCCTCTGGATTGATAAATTCGATTTTGTTTTTTGCAAATGCATCTTGGATCATCTTTTCGGTCATTTCGATACCAATGACGAAATTCTTAACCTGCTCATCTTCGCTTTCTTGAATGGCCGCAGGAATATATTCCATCGCACGTTTCAAGTTATCCGCAACCGGCATCAATTCTTTTGCCAATGGCGATACAGCAAATTTACCCATATCTGTTTTTTCTTTGTCTGTACGGCGGCGAATATTTTCTACTTCAGCCAAAGCACGCATCAAACGGTCTTTCAATTCAGAATTCTCAGCTTGAAGTTTTTCAAGAACTTCAAAGTCGCTTTCTTCTGATGCTATTTCAATTTCTTCAACAGTATTTTCTTCTGTTGCATCAACGTCTTGATTTTCCGCTGTGTTATCTTGGTCCATCATGATCCAAATCTCTTCTATATGTCCAAACGTTTACCTACATGTCTCTAGAATTAGAGAAATATGCAAGAAAACGGTGCTTAAAATAATGTTTGCGCGCCTTATATAGGGCTTCTTTATTTCTGACGCAACAGGTCACCTACAACTTTTGCTGTATAATCGACCATTGGGATGATCCGCGCATAGTTCATTCGGGTGGGCCCCACCACGCCGATGGTGCCAATAATCTGCTCTTCACTATTGCGATAAGGTGAAATAACCATGGAACATCCAGTCATAGAAAATAATTCATTTTCTGCCCCAATAAAAATTTGCACGCCATCGGCATCTTGGGTCAAATCTACAAGGCGTAAAAGATTTTCTTTTGTTTCCAATGCGGTAAATAGGGTTCGGATGTTTTCTAAATCCCCAATCGCATTCACATCTTGTAAAAGATTAGATTGCCCTCGCACGATTAAGACCCCATCCCCGCTTGTATTTGACCATGTGGCAAGGCCTGCTTCGACCAGTTTGGTTGATATTTCATCAATGGCCGTTTTGTTGGATTTTATTTCTGTTTCTATAAGATTTTTTGCTTCATTTAAATTTTTACCAATTAATTTTGCTGATAAATAATTACCTGCTTCTATCAAACTAGACGGAGTAACGCCAACAGGTAGGTCAAGAACCCGATTTTCAACATGCCCTTCTTCTGTGACCATAACAACGATGGCACGACCGGGCCCTAGGCTTACGAATTCAACATGTTTTAAGCGTTGTTGTTCTGTTTTGGGGGCAACGACCAAGCCCGCACAAGAACTTAGGCCTGACATTAAACTGCCCGCTTGTTCCAAAACCTGATTGTAGGAGGCCCCATTGGTTTTGCATTGGGCTTCAATTTGAATGCGTTCTTCTTCTGAAAGATTACCTACTTCTAGGATGCCATCAACAAAAAGGCGCATTCCTGCATCGGTGGGCAGACGGCCCGCAGAAACATGCGGTGCATATAGAAGGCCGTATTCTTCTAGGTCAGCCAAAACATTTCGAATGGTGGCGGGGCTAATATGCTGGCTTAATCGTTTGGATAATGTTCTGGATCCAACGGGTGATCCCGTTTCCACATAGGATTCAACAACCAAGCGTAAAACTTCGCGCGATCGGTTGTTTAATTCCGTAATCATATTTGGCCTGCCTCTATCAAAATATTCGCTCTCAGTTTATATATTAAAATATCTCAGGCCTTTTTACAGGATCTGGAATGGCTATTGTATGCTTGTTCCGGCGGCTGGTCCACTTTATAGAAGGGTTAACTTATCGATAATTGACTTTTGCGGAGTATTTCCATGTCTAATGACCATCGCCCTTCGTCCCGTGCCCTTGATCAAATGCGCGAAATTGACCTAGAACCAGACTTTAGTCCCTATGCAGAAGGTTCTTGCATGGCACGGTTTGGGAATACCCACGTATTATGTACGGCAACTGTAGAAGACAACGTGCCGCCTTTCTTGCGCAACAGTGGTAAAGGTTGGGTAACGGCTGAATATGGTATGTTGCCACGTTCTACCCACAGCCGTATGGACCGTAAACGCACAGCTTCTAGCGGTCGAACACAAGAAATTTCCCGCCTTATTGGTCGTAGCCTTCGTGCTGTGGTGAATATGGAAGGGTTCGGCGAACGCCAAATTCGTGTGGATTGCGATGTGATCCAAGCTGATGGTGGTACAAGAACGGCGGCAATCACTGGTAGTTATGTGGCTTTATATCTTGCATTTGCCCATATGAAAAAATTAGGTGTGATCAATGATATTCCATTGAAATCTCATGTTGCTGCGATTTCTTGCGGTATTTATGAAGGTAAAGCCGTACTTGATTTAGACTATCCTGAAGATAGCAATGCAGAAGCAGATGCCAATTTTGTTCTTACAGATAAATGCGGTATTGTTGAAATTCAAGGTACAGCCGAAGCGGATCCATTCTCAGAAGAAGAGTTTGGTTCTTTAATGGCCTTGGCTAAAAAAGGCGTTGCAGAATTGGTAATTGCCCAAAGTGCTGCGATTGAAAAATCACTTTCTGCTTAAGCTACCCTATCTTTTCAAAGGATGATGGTTATGAGATCTCTAAGAAACCAAAAGCTTGTTATTGCAACCCATAACAAAGGCAAGGTACCGGAAATTGCGGCCTTGCTAGCGCCTTATGGTAGAAGTGATATCTGCTGGTGAATTGGGGATTTCTGAACCTGAAGAAACAGAAGCTACCTTCATTGGGAATGCTTTGTTGAAAGCACATCATAGTGCAAAGGCATCTGGATTACCGGCTATGGCAGACGATTCAGGTCTTGGCGTTGATGCGTTGAATGGCCAACCCGGTATCTATTCTGCGCGTTGGGCAGAAGTAGACGGTATACGTGATTTTGATCATGCGATGAAACGTGTACATGAAGAATTGGGTGATACAGAAAATCGGGCGGCAAAGTTCATCTGTGCGTTGGCTGTTGTTTGGCCTGATGGGGAAGAAATCTGCGTTGAGGGTTTTGTCGATGGGGATATCACATGGCCTATGCGTGGGGGGAACGGCTTTGGTTACGATGCTGTTTTCCAACCTAAAGGCTATGATATCAGTTTTGCACAAATGGAACCTTCCCAAAAACATGCCATGAGTCATCGTTCAGATGCGTTTGAGAAATTGGTTAAAACCTGTTTTCCAGAAGAATAAGGCATGTCGTCTCTTAGTGAAGTTGCCCTATATGTGCATTGGCCTTTTTGCCAATCAAAATGTCCTTATTGTGATTTTAATTCCCATGTACGCGATCAGGTAGAGCAAAAACAATGGCGTGATGCATTGTTGCAAGAGCTTTCCCACGCGGTTGATGAAGCGGGCTCACGGGTTTTAAAGTCTATCTTTTTTGGGGGTGGAACCCCTTCCCTTATGCCGCCTGAAACTGTGGCGGCTGTGATTGAGGCGGCTACATCTGCTTGGGAGGTGGCTGATGATTTGGAAATTACCCTAGAAGCCAATCCAACATCCGTAGATGTGGGAAGGTTTCAAGGCTATAAACAAGCTGGTGTTAATCGATTGTCTTTGGGTGTGCAAAGCTTGCAGCCCGATGTTCTTAAGTTTTTAGGACGTCTTCATGACGTGGATCAAGCAAGGGATGCTATTGAATTAGCGGGAAGTTTATTTGATCGTTACAGTTTCGATCTTATTTATGCGCGCCCCAATCAAACGGTTCAAGCTTGGCGTGAAGAATTAGGCGAGGCTCTTAAACTGGCAGGTGACCACTTATCCCTCTATCAGTTGACCATTGAAGAAGGTACGTCTTTTCATACGAAATTCCGCCTTGGTGAATTTGAAATGCCTGATGATGAATTGGCAGCAGAATTTTATGAAGCAACACAAGACATGATGGAGGCGTCCGGCCGGCCCGCCTATGAAATCTCTAATCATGCAAAACTTGGTCAGGAATCTCGACATAATCTAGTCTACTGGCGGTATCAAGATTATGTCGGCATAGGCCCCGGTGCGCATGGTCGTTTAAAGATTGATGGTCATAAAAAATCTGTATTGCGCCATCGTTTACCAGAAAAATGGCTGCAAAGCGTTCAAGACCTTGGTCATGCCACCCGCGAAGTTGCTTCTATTGACCCAGAGGAGCAATTTAGAGAAGCCTTGTTGATGGGCTTGCGATTACGTGAAGGTGTGCCTTGGGCCCGTTTAGAAGCGATAGGGGACTATGTCCAAAAAGATAAACTGGACATCCTTTGTAATGAAGGTCTGTTAGAAAATGATAGCTTGATCCTACAAGCCACAGACGAAGGCCGACAACGTTTGAATGCAGTGCTGGATTATCTAATAAATTAACCTGTATGGTCTTGCTGTGATAAAGCGTTTTGAATTAAGAAGGTTTTGGTTCTTTCGCTGCTTCTACAATAGATGTGTATAAGCTGTTTGCACGTTCACGGTTTAATTGCCCTAGGTCGTTATTCGGGGTCAGGTTATCTAACATTTGTTGGATTTCCGCATCACCTACAGGGGAATTTCGCAACATAGCCGCCGTGATGGCAGCTAGGCCTAGCATGGCTGCATTACCTTCATGTTGAAGATGCTCGATAGAGCGCACTGAGGTACGAATTTTCTTCAAATCTTCTTGAATCTCTTGATTTCCTTGAAGGGCGAGTTCCACACGTTCCAAGGCCACAGCCAATTGGTTAATGCTAACACCAGCGGTAGAGGGAGTATCTGACATGATTTTGCCTTTCAAAGATTCAAGATCGAATGGCGCTGATGTAGAGGATTAATCTGAAAAAATCAAGCGTAGTGGAATATTTCTATTATCCCATAAGCCCATCTAAAACCATTTGCTTGAATTTTTTATAAAACCCTTCTTCAATATGATGACCTGACATCTTATCCATGATTTCAAGTGCTTTTTCTGGCGTCATGGCAGCTTTATAGGAACGTTTATCGGTTAGGGCAGAATATATATCCATGATAGCGGCAATAAGGCTAAGGTGATCCAATTGAGGGCCTTTTAATCCTAAAGGATAGCCAGTCCCGTCAATTTTCTCATGGTGGCGTTCGGCAATATTAATCACTTCTTGCGGGATACCGGGGGAGGCGCGTAAAATTTCCCCAGATAACTTCACATGATCTTGCATGATTGCCCATTCATGTGGATCCAGTTTTGATGGTTTATCTAGAAGTTCGATAGGGGTGTCGCGTTTTCCCACATCATGCATAAGCCCACCTTGGGCTAACAGTTCCATATCCCTATCACCAAGACCAATCTCAGCCCCAAAAATCGTCATCAGGGAGGAAACTTTTAATACATGGACAAAAGTATAGCTATGATGTTTTTTTAGCATGGTAACAACATCACCAAGATCTTTATTCCGTGCTGCTTCCACTAAAATACGAGAGCAATCTTGGTATAGTTCTGGTTTTATGTCGCTATTGGTTTCAGATGTTTCGAATATTTTTTTGATACTATTTTTAGTAACTTTTAAAACGGACTGCTGAAGGTAATTTAATTCTTCCCAATGTTGTTCGGCTGCTGTGTCACAGGTTTTCCAAAGTTGATGAAGAAAATGTGCTGGATGAAAAGGGGCTGTTAGGGAGTTTTCACAATATTCTTTAATTTTATCTATTGTTTCAGCAACCTGAACGGTGTTGCCCACAAATAAAATAGGGAGAGGTTTAAAACCTAATTCAGCTCTCTTACTTTGAATGCGTTTAACGACCTCAAACCCTGAAAGTCCCGGCATTTCTGCCTCAATAACAGCAGCATCATATTTATCAGTGGTTCCATGTTCTAGGGCGGCCCAACCCTGATCAATCATCGTTATTTTACAATTATTTTTAACGGCTGGAATAACAGATTCAAATAAGCTTGAGTTTGAAACGGCAAAGAGAACGCGTGTCAAATTTGGTTTTTCCAGCTTTGATGCTTCTTTATTTATTAATTGATCCCAACCAAGAGCCAAAATTAAAATCCCCCAAAGGTGTAAATAGTCATTTTCTATGCACAATAACA
>CBFCZA010000132.1:0-7890 GCA_965602285.1 uncultured Curvivirga sp.
GTGTATCTACTATTTCTTATGGTAAAGAGCGTCCGGTTGCAGAAGGTTCTAACAAAGAAGCTTGGGCACAAAACCGTCGTGGTGTTACACGCCTCGTAAGCGGTACTAATTCTTAATTAGAATTGGTTAGCTAAAGATTTTAAAAGGCGAGCTTAGGCTCGCCTTTTTTTATTCTGCATGATAATGGTCTTTTTATTGCCGTAATCTGTGTGTAAAATTATAAACAATATAATTATTGTTTTTCTGCCTGCTGGTCAGGTTTTTTATTTGTGATGTGCAAAAGGTAAAGAACGTTATGTTTTTTAAATCTCTCTCGTTTTTCAAAAGACTTGCAATTCTTTCTTTTATGGGTGGTTCCATATTATTGACGGATGTGGCTTTGGCTCAAACAAATGATATGCAAGTTTTGCAGTCACAAATTAGAAGTATCCGTCTGGAAATAGCCGATTTGCAGCGTATGGTGTTTAAAGGGGAAGCGCCAGAAACACTGCCTTCTTCCGTGATAACGCCTGCTGCGCAAGCACCGACCTCTGATCAAATTGGGCAGCTTCAAGGAAAGCTCCTAGGGATGGAGGAACAGTTACGTGACTTAACGGGAAATTATGAAGTCCTAGAAAACCGTGCACGCCGTATGGACAGCCGCCTTGATAAACTTATCACGGATATTGATTTTAGATTGAGTGAACTAGAGAGAAAAATTTCTACAGGCAACGTAGCTAAAAATGCGGAACCACAATCCAATACTCTTTCTGCGCCAGCAGGTGATATGCAACCGACTACGATTATTTCTTCTCAAGGTACGGAACAAGCTGTGCCAACAATCATAGGTAAGCCTAATAGTTTAGGAACTCTAACCGAATCTCAGTTGCAAGCCTATAAAGATGGCACGCTCCAAGGGCAACAAACAGGCGGGCAAGCGGGTGTCGTTGTTCCTACGGCTGAGGCCCCTAAAATTGATTCAACGACTGTCGCAGCTTCTGCAACACCCGGTGCCGTTGCGATGACAGAAGATCTACCTGAGACAGAGGGTACTGATGTTATAGAGGTTTCTAAACCACGCTTTGAAACGCCAGAAGCAGAATATAAAGCTGCTTATGCTTCGTTATTGAGGCATGATTTCGATGGTGCCGAAGTCGCGATGCAACAATTTATTGATGGTAATCCTGAGCATGTTTTAATAGGAAATGCGATGTATTGGTTGGGGGAAACTTACTATGCCCGTAAACAATATAGTGATGCTGCTAACGCATTTGCCAAAACGTATGAGCATGATCAAAAGGGTAGAAAGGCACCTGACAGCCTCCTAAAGCTAGGCATGTCTCTCTCTCAATTAGGACAAGGGGAAGATGCTTGCGTAACTTACTCTGTGCTGCTTGAGAACCATAAAAATGCGAACCCTGTTATTTTAAAGAATGCAGAGAAAAAGCAAATTTCTCAAAACTGTCCACCTGCTGAGTAAAGTTACTCGGTCGAAAATATTTTTAGAGAGGTGAATCGATGACAAAAATTTCGCATGAACCTCCTCTGATTTCTGACATGTTTAAGGCATTGATGGCAGACGTATCGGCATCATTAACCATAAAGCATATTGCCGTCGCATGTTCTGGTGGCCCAGACAGTATGGCGCTTGCGCTATTGTTAAAAGAATGGTGTGCAGAACACTCTATAAGCCTAACAGCCCTTATTGTTGATCATATGCTGCGCCCTGAAAGCAGTGATGAAGCAGGCGAAGTCAAATTACGGTTGGTGCAACATGATATTAAGGCTGAAATTTTAACCGCCTTACATGATGGTGTGACGACGAATATCCAAAGTCGTGCACGTGATTTACGCTATAAATTAATGTTGGATTGGTGTGAGGAGCGCAAAGTTCCAGTTCTTGCCTTAGGGCATCATTTACAAGATCAAGCAGAAACATTTTTATTACGCCTTGCCAGAGGCAGCGGTGTTTTTGGTTTAGCGGCAATGCGTAAGATGGAAAATAGGGGAGGGGTAACACTTCTTCGACCTCTCCTTGATATGGATAAGTCTTCGTTGTTAAGTTACTTGAAAACAGAAAAAGTAAGTTGGGTGGATGACCCAAGTAATGAATCTGAACGGTTCAGTCGTGTTCGTATGCGAAAAATGGCAGATCAACTTGATCAAGAAGGCCTAACAGCAGGTCGATTATCAAAAACGGCAAGTCTAATGCAAAAAAGTCAGGATGCCTTGGATTGGGCATTGTTGGAAAAGTTAAAGCCAGATTTAAAAATTTATGATGTAGGGGCTTATTCAGTTTCATTGGATTTGTTAAAAGAATTGCCAGAAGCACTGACATTGCGCGCTTTATCTCTTATGCTTAAAACTGCTGGTGGACAAATCTATGCCCCAAGACTTGAGAAGTTAAGTAACCTCTATATGTGTCTTATGGATCATAAGATGACATCCTATGCTGGAACAAGCTTTGGTGCCCAGCTTAGGTTGTCTAGAGGGCGCTTATGGGTCGGACGCGAGGTTTCTAAGGTAGATTCTTTGTTGCAAGCCACTGCGTATAAATTTTTATGGGATGATAGGTTTGAAATCTCTTTAAATTTAAAAACTTTAAATGGAAATATTTCAGTTGGACATCTAGGTCTTGAAAATTGGAAAAAATGGGCGAAATCTTTTTCTAAAAATAAAGATGATTGCATTTTTCCATCTTTCATACGCCAATCTGTTCCTGCAATTTACCGAAAGCAAGTAAAAGAACTGAAATTTATTTGTCCCATGGTGCCAATTTTTGGATGTGATTCAGCAGAAATAAGCAAAAAAACGACTGGAATTGAGATTAAGTTTAAGATTCCGAAAGAATTTAGCAATTTCACCTTTTCAAGCGCCCCTTCCGACACTATGTAATGTATTCCTACTTATTTCTCTTTCAGGGGAGGAATCAGTGATCCCATTTTTTGGATAATTATTAAGGCATCGGAACTGTGAATTTATTCGGACGCAATATGGCTCTTTGGATCATCATTATCCTATTGATGGTTTTCTTATTTAACATTTTTCAAGGTTTAGGTAACCAGAACGCAAATAATGCGACGGCTTATTCTGATTTCTTGGCTCAGGTGGAACAAGGTGGTGTCAAAGACGTCACCATTTCGGGACAAAGCATCAAAGGGCATTTTGCCCAAGGTGATGCATTTGTAACCTATGCACCTTACGATCCACTTATGGTCGAAAGACTTACGAAGGCAGGAGTTCGGGTTGAGGCAACTCCTCCTGAAGACAACTCTATGTCTTTGGTTTCAGTTTTAGTTAACTGGTTCCCTATGTTGTTGCTTATTGGTGTATGGATTTTCTTCATGCGTCAAATGCAAGGCGGCGGTAAAGGTGCAATGGGTTTTGGCAAATCAAAGGCAAAGTTACTTAGCGAAAAGCTAGGGCGCGTGACTTTTGAAGATGTTGCTGGCATTGAAGAAGCAAAACAAGAACTTGAAGAAGTTGTTGAATTTCTTCGGGACCCGCAAAAATTCCAACGTTTGGGCGGTAAAATTCCTAAAGGCGTATTGCTTGTTGGCCCTCCCGGTACCGGTAAAACCTTAACAGCCCGTGCGGTTGCTGGCGAAGCAAACGTTCCTTTCTTTACGATTTCAGGTTCTGATTTTGTAGAAATGTTTGTTGGTGTTGGTGCCTCTCGTGTGCGCGATATGTTTGAGCAAGGTAAGAAAAATGCACCTTGTATCATTTTCATCGATGAGATCGATGCCGTTGGTCGCCATCGTGGTGCCGGCCTTGGTGGCGGTAATGATGAGCGTGAGCAAACTTTGAACCAGCTATTGGTTGAAATGGACGGTTTTGAAGCAAATGAAGGTGTGATCCTTATTGCGGCAACAAACCGCCCTGATGTTCTTGATCCTGCATTGTTACGTCCGGGTCGTTTTGATCGTCAAGTTACTGTACCAAACCCAGATATCCTTGGTCGTGATAAAATTCTTAAAGTTCATATGAAGAGGACACCATTGGCACCTGATGTTGATCCAATGGTGATTGCACGAGGAACCCCAGGTTTCTCTGGTGCGGATCTTGCGAACTTGGTGAATGAAGCAGCATTGCTTGCAGCGCGCCGTAATCGTCGTGTTGTATCTATGCAAGAATTCGAAGATGCAAAAGATAAAGTCATGATGGGGGCGGAACGTCGCTCTATGGTGATGACGGAAGATGAGAAGAAATTGACCGCCTATCACGAAGCTGGGCATGCTGTTGTTATGCTTCATGCTAAAGGTCATGAGCCACTTCATAAAGTTACTATCATTCCACGCGGTCGTGCATTAGGTGTGACAATGTGGTTGCCTGAACGTGATCGTTTAAGCCAATCTGAACTTCAATTGAAGGCAATGCTTGCAAGTATGTTTGGTGGTCGCGTAGCGGAAGAGATGATCTTTGGTAAAGAGAACATCACAACGGGTGCTTCTAGTGACATTCAACAAGCGACAAGAATAGCTAAGTCCATGGTGACTGAATATGGCTTCTCTGACAAATTAGGTCGATTACGCTACAGCAGTAATCAAGAAGAAGTATTCCTTGGTCATTCTGTTTCGCAAGAAAAGAATATGTCTGATGCAACAGCACAACTCATCGATGAAGAAGTTCGTCGCTTTGTTGAGGGTGGTGAGGCAGATGCGTTGCGTATCCTAACAGAATTTAAGGATGAGCTTGAAGCTGTGGCCCAAGGTCTTCTTGAGTATGAAACTTTGGATCGTGCAGAAGTTGATGCCCTGATTAAAGGTCATAAAATTCGCGAAGGTAAAGATCCTGATGAGGGTGATAAGAAACCTGTGCATACATCAGTACCAACCACAGAGACGCCTGCTTCTGGTGAACCAGAAGCAGATCCTGCTGAGTAATTAATTTTAAAATTGATTTAAGAAAAGCTCTACATTGTAGAGCTTTTTTTTTAATTTAAACCTATAAGTGTTTACGGCCAATTCGGTAATTGTTATTCATAATACCATTATAAATATTAACTAGTTTGGAGTTGTTATGGGGAATATGAAGCTTTTAGGCTTATCAATGGTTGCATGTTTAGGGTTATCTTTAACGGCGCAAGCAGAAGATTTTTCACCTAAGTTTTATATGGGCTTGGGTTTAGGTAAAACAAGCACCGACACAGGTGTGAAGGCAGCAACAGGTACTGCTAAGCTTGATGAAGACGACGCAGGTTATAAATTATATGGTGGTGTTCAATTAAATAAATATTTAAGTATAGAAGGTTTTTATGCTGATTTGGGCGACGCTACTTTATCCGGTAATAACGGTGATACCTTTGCCTATAAAGGAACAACCTACACATTTACGGCATCTGGCAAGATAGGTATAAGCGCAACATCGATCGGTATCGCGCCAGTTGTAGGTTATGATGTTAATGATTGGTTCCGTCCATTTGCAAAAGTAGGACTTCACCGTTGGAAAATGGATGCGAATGTTGCTACAAATGCAGGTAGTGCAAGCCTTGCTGCCAGTGGTACTGATTTTATGGCAGGCCTAGGTGCTGATTTTGCTGTGACAGATAATATTTCAATTCGTGCAGAAGCGGAGCGCTTTAGCATGGATATTTCTGATGTTGACCTATTATCGGTTGGTGTGAGTTATAGGTTTTAATTTTCTGTGATATATAATGTTTGAGGCCGCCCTTGTGCGGCCTCTTTCTTTTTTAATGAAAATTTGAGTACTTGATGGAACTAGGCGAAGCAGCGATAATAGGGCATCAATAATTCAGACGCCTGGAAAAACTAATGTCGCGAAAGTATTTTGGAACTGATGGTATTCGTGGAACAGCGAATATTTACCCTGTGACTCCTGATTTGGTTTTAAAGCTTGCGCTTGCTGCGGGGCGAAAATTTATGCGCGGCGATCACCGACATAAGGTGGTTATTGGTAAGGACACCAGACTTTCAGGTTATATGCTTGAAACAGCACTTGTTTCCGGGTTTGTAGCCATGGGGATGGATGTTTATATGGTGGGCCCTTTGCCAACACCTGCGATTGCCATGTTAACACAATCTATGCGGTGTGATTTAGGCGTTATGATCTCTGCGTCCCATAATCCATACGAAGATAATGGTATAAAGCTTTTCGGGCCTGATGGTTTTAAACTTTCTGATGAAACAGAAATTGAAATTGAAAAAATGATGGATGGCCCAATTACAGGGCTTGCGGATCCAAAGAAAATTGGCCGTGCCACTCGTATTGATGATGCCGCAGGGCGTTATATCGAGTTTGTGAAAAATAGTTTTCCTGCTGGGTTAACTTTAAGTGGCCTTAAAATTGTCGTCGATTGCGCACATGGTGCAGCCTATAAAGTTGCACCGGCTGTTTTTTATGAGCTTGGGGCAGAAGTGATCCCAATTTCTGTTCAACCTGATGGAACAAACATTAATGAAAATTGTGGCGCAACTAAACCACAAGCGATGTGTGAGGCTGTTGTTGAAAAAGGAGCACATATTGGTGTTGCCCTAGACGGTGATGCGGATCGTTTGATCGTATGTGATGAAAATGGCCAAGTTCTGGACGGAGATCAGCTTATGGGGTTGGTTGCAAAGTCATTGCATGCGCGTGATGCCCTTAAGGGGCCATTGGTAGCGACTGTGATGTCCAACTTAGGGTTAGAGCGCTACCTTGATGGGGAAGGGATTGGGATGCTTCGTACCCCTGTTGGTGACCGTTATGTTGTTGAGGCAATGCGTGCAAATGAATTTAACTTAGGCGGAGAGCAGTCTGGCCATATGGTTGTAGGGGATCATGCAACAACGGGTGATGGTATTCTTGCTGCACTTCAAGTTCTTGCGGTGCTTGTGACCGGTGATAAACCTATGAGTGAGGTCGGGCGTGTATTTGATCCGGTTCCACAGCTTTTAAAAAATGTTCGCTATGATGAGGCGACTGCTATGCCTTTAGATCATGATGATGTTAAGGCTGCTATTGTTGCGGGTGAAGATAAATTTGGTGCAAATGGTCGTGTTTTAATCCGTAAATCTGGCACAGAGCCATTGATACGTGTCATGGCTGAGGGCGATGATGATGCACTGGTAACGAAAGTCGTTGATGATATCTGCGATTCTATTCGCGCCGTTAGTACCTAACGTTTCTCTTTAATATATATCTACATCAGTTCCAGCACTGCCATCTTCGTATAGGGCGGCAAGTTGGTCTAGTGCTATGATCAATGTTTCTTGTTGTCTAGGGGAACCTAGGCAAATACGAACAGATTGCGGGATGTGGCGTCCTTTATCTATGACAAAGGGGCCGCTGGTTCCTATTTGAACATTGCGTCGAAGGGCTGACATTACATAATCCGCAGCCATGATAGGGGCTGGTATGTCTAGCCAAGCATGCAGGGCGCCTTTCGGAAGCGTATATTTCGCTTCTAGAGGATCAAAGCGCTCTTTAAACAGCTTTTGCCTTGCTTCGGTTTCTTCTTGTTGCTGCTGTATGATATTATCCGCAATGCCAGTTTCTACCCAATGACTGAAAACTTCTGTTGTCATAGGTGATGCCATACCACAGGTAGCCCGAATAGCACCTTCCATGGCAGGGATTAGGTTTTTAGGTCCGGCAATGAATCCAACACGTAATCCAGGGGAGAGGGTTTTGGAGATGCTGGAAGCAAAAATACCAATCTCTGGTGCAAAGGAAATAAGCAAGGGTGGTGGATCAGGTAATAAAGTAGCAAATATATCGTCTTCGACAATTTTTACATTATAGGTGATTGCTATTTCTGCGATTGCTTTACGTCGTTTTACGGACATAACAATATTTGTTGGGTTGTTGGGTGTGCAAACGGTGTAAAGGGCGGCTGGTCTATGCGCATGGCAATATTCTTCAAATGCCTCTGCGCAAAGCCCTTCCTCATCTTGAATGATACCATGAAGT
>CBFCZA010000133.1:0-7890 GCA_965602285.1 uncultured Curvivirga sp.
GAAAAAATCGGAGGTTTCAAAATGATTAAAATTTTTGAAAGAATCTGAAGAAGATTCTTTAATTTTGTTTCTAAATGCATTTAAATCTTTGGAAAATGCATCAAAATCAACATTTCTATATTCTGGCTGTTTTAAAAGAGCATATTGGTTATATTCTGTTAGTATGGTTTCAGATTCTTCTAGGAAATTTGAGGTAATTGGCCAATCTTGTGATCTTTGGGGCCAAACTTGATTATTTAATTTGTTTTGGTGAACAGCAAGGCGACTGGATAAATTCTTATTTAATTCCCCAGCCACAGTATCAAGCATAGGTCCAAAACCAGCCATTTCAGCATTTTTATTGAAATATGCTGGATCTTTTTCATAAACAAGAGCCGCTTGGCTCCAGTTTCCTAATTTCATTGCATCATCAAATTCTTTTCCGACACCAAATGCAGTAAATACCACGCAGCCAGTAAGTATAAAAGGTATCAGAATTGTTAAAGATAATTTATTCAGATTATTGAATGTTTTTCCCATAATTTAAGCCCCTAAAATATAATTTAAAGCATTATAATACTAAAACCTAATAATTCAATTTATTCTAATTAACACCTCCATTTTTCATTTTTATAAATGATTTCACAATTTATTAGAATCATAAAAAACTTTAAAAGTGATCACATTTTCTTGTTGAAGTAATAACTTAAAAGAGGTAATGACCAATAAGAAATTATAAATATGATAGTGTATCTAGAAAATTAAGGTTGGTACTAAATAATGAGTAGAATTGTTTATGTGAATGGCGAATTTTTACCTGAAGAAGACGCAAAAATTTCTATATTTGATCGTGGTTTTCTTTTTGCGGATGGAATTTATGAAGTTTCCTCGATACTTGAAGGTCGCTTGATCGATAATGCCGCACATATAGCACGCCTTGCCCGTTCAGCTAATGAATTAGAGATGGATTTACCTTTGCCTCCGGAGGGAATTGAAGCGGCAATGTTAGAGCTTCTAGATAAAAACAAAGTTAAAGAAGGTGCACTTTACCTACAAGTGACTCGTGGGGCTGCTGATCGTGATTTTGGATATCCCAAAGACGCTAAGCCATCGTTGGTTATGTTCACTCAAGAAAAACAATTGATATCAAATGGCCCAGCTGATAACGGAATTTCAGTAATTTCTGTACCAGATATCAGGTGGGCTCGCCGTGATATTAAGACGGTTCAACTTCTAGCGCCAGCAATGGCAAAACAAGCAGCGCTAAATGCAGGCGCGAATGATGCTTGGTTGATTGAAGATGGTTTTGTAACGGAAGGTAGTTCAAATAACGCTTATATCGTTACAAAAGAAGGAACTTTAGTTACAAGAAATTTAAGCAATGATATTTTACACGGTATTACGCGTGCTGCAGTTTTAAAACTTGTGGCCCAAGAGAATATTAAGTTGGAAGAACGTTCATTTACTATTGAGGAAGCATACGAGGCGGAAGAAGCATTTGTAACCAGTGCGACTACCTTTGTATGGCCTGTCGTTAAGATTGATAACAATGAAATCGGATCTGGAAACCCTGGACCTATTACTAGAAAATTACGTAAACTTTATATTGATGAAGCTTTATCTCGTTAATATTAAGGTTAGAATTAATAAAAAAGCGCTAGATTAGATCTCTAGCGCTTTTTTTTAATCATCATCTGAAATTATAACCCTATTTCGTCCACCTTCTTTGGCGGCATATAAACAATCATCAGCCTGTATGATCATTTCATCTAAGGTTTCGTATTTTATTAATGTAGCCCCTATACTCGCCGTAATTTTAAACTTCGATACTTCACTTTCAAATTCCAGTTCACTTAATTTAACCCGTATATGGTTTAAATAATTCCCTATAACATCAGGGGCTAACCCAGTTGATATGAGGCAGAACTCTTCTCCTCCAAATCGAGCAATTAAATCTTCTTCTCGAGTTTCATCAGATAGCACCCCAGCGACCTTAACAAGGACTTCATCACCAATAGCATGCCCATGTGTATCATTAACATTTTTAAAATGATCAACATCAATCATAGCAACAATAAGAGGGGTATTATTTTCCTTGTATTTATCATAAAGAGGGAGTGCTTTATGAAAAAAATACCGGCGGTTATACATCCCCGTTAGATAGTCACGTGTTGCACTAAAATGTAGTTTTTGTATTTGTTCTAAATTGTTTAAATTTTGAGATATTCGACTTTTAAATTCCTCAGGTTGAAAAGGCTTTTTAATAAAATCATCTGCACCAAACTTTAAAAAACGAGCAGAAATTGTTTTATTATCTGTCCCTGTGTAGCCAATGATCCCAAGCTTGCTTTTAGACCATTTTTTACGAAGTTTTAAAATAAGATCAAAACCATTCATTTCTGGCATTTCATAATCTGTTATGACCAGAGAAATTTTTGTATCGTCGTGTTTACTGGCTTTTTCAACAATATCCAATGCTTCTACCCCGTTTTGGGCGGTAACAACATTTAAATTATAACTTTTAAGAATATGAGATAACAACTTAAGCTGTATATCCACATTGTCGACTAGCAACACATTGATGTTTTTATTGTTTCTGTATCGGTTCACAAGAGATAGAACATATTCTAACGCGGATGGATTGTCTTTTACGACGTAATCTACAACATCATATTCATTCATTTTGTTATAGATTTCATCGGTTAAAGTTGATGAAAAAATAATACTTGGAAGGTTATAGTTCTTTGCTAATTGTACAATTTGATCACCATGTGCATCAGGTAATGTTAAATCTAATAATGCTAGGAAAAAATCGTCTCTTCTAACGCTTAAAATGAGTTCTGCAGATTTCATTGTTTCAGCAACAATAACTGAAATGCCTAATTCACTTTCAAGGGATTGCTTTAAAATGGATGAAAAGAACTTAGTGTCTTCAACGACTAAAATTTTATCCAATTTTTTCTCCCAAAATTAAAAATAATTATTTATAATTGATTAAATTTAAACTTTTTACAATAGGCAGATTAAATACATGATATAATTAACTGTTATGTAATTTATTAAGGTTAATAGAATGATAAAAAAACTTAAAATTATAATGTGGGTTTCACTTTTTGCGTTCTATTCTAACGCGTCTATAGCTGAAAAGATTATACCGCGCTTTGATGCACATATACATTATAGCCATGACGCTTGGGATGTAATCAGCCCTAAAGATGCTATCGAAACACTTGAAAAGGCTGGTATTAAACACGCCTTTGTATCGAGCTCTAGTGATGAAGCAACTCAAAAACTTTTCAATGTAGATAATAATTTAATTATCCCCGTATTAAGGCCTTATCGAAAAAGAGGTGAATTAAACAGTTGGTACAATGATATTACTGTTTTAGATATGCTTCGTGAAAAGTTAGCTAAATACGAATATGCAGGTATCGGTGAATTTCATGTGGCTGGGAAATATGCTGATACAGTTGTTGTAAAAGGTTTGGTTGATCTAGCAATGAAACATAAAATATTCATGCATGCACATTCAGATGCAGATGCGATAAATAGGCTTTTTAACCATGCCCCAAATGCACGTATATTATGGGCGCATGGTGGATTTGAAGAACTAAACTTTATCAAAGATATGTTGAAAAAATATGATAATCTATGGGTAGATTTGGCTTATCGGTTTGATTATTCTGATGGATATGCACTTGATGATGAATGGTTAAATGCATTTCAGGAATATCCAAATCGCTTCATGCTTGGAACAGATACATACACCCCAGAAAATTGGTCTTATGTTGTCGAACAATCTGAAACAGATCAGCTTTGGTTAAATAATATTCCTAAATCATTGGCTGAAAAGATATCATGGAAAAATGCATATGAATTAGCGAGATGGTCAGCTTATAAAATCAATAAATAAAGCTATTTTATTTCACTCATAACGCAAGACTTCAACCGGATCTAACCTTGCAGCACGCCAAGCTGGATATAAGGATGCGACAAAAGATAAAGCTAAGGCCATAGATATAACCGTAATAACTTCACCTTGATCTATTCGTGCAGGAAGCTTGGAAAGAAAGTAGATTTCTGCTTGGAATAATTCTGTATTTGATAAAGATTCAATCCAGCGACGTATTGTTTCAATATTTGTAGCAAACGAAATACCAAGAATACTGCCAAATAATGTGCCAATTACCCCTACGGAACTACCCGTCATAAAGAAAATACGCAATATAGAGTTTCTAGAGGCACCCATGCTTCTTAAAATGGCTATACCGCGGGACTTATCATTCACTAACATGATTTGGCTGGAAATAATATTAAATGCAGCGACTATAATGATCATGGTTAGAATTAAGAACATAACATTACGTTCTACCTGTAGGGCAGTGAAAAAGCTACTATTTACCATTTGCCAGTCACGAATCCAATAATTACTGCCAAGAGATTGATAAATTGGTTTTTTCATCTGCATCGCATCATCTGCATTAGAAAGCATTACTTCAATTGCAGAGACAGAATTCGGTTTATTAAAATATATTTGAGCTTGGGAGAGTGGCATATAAATAAATGAATTATCATATTCATACATCCCTACTTCAAATATTGCTTTGATATTATACCCTTTCATGCGCGGTACAGTACCAAATGCGGTTATTTGGCCTTTGGGGGCAATTAAAGTAATTGAATCACCGATATTTAAACCTAAACGCCTTGCCATTCGCGCACCGACCATAACGCCATTGCTGCTATCAAATCCTTGAACATCCCCTCTTATAATGGAGTTTCCAAGAGTTTCACGTGCCTTAAAACTTTTTAATGTTATCCCTCGTACAACAGCACCACCAGCAACACCATTTGCACTGGCCATGACCTGACCTTCAATCATAGGCATAACAGAAACGATGCCGGGGATGTCCATCAACCGGTTAGTAACATGATCATAGTCTGTGAAGTTCTTATCATAGGATGTAACTGTCACATGACCATTTAGGCCCAATATACGAGATAGTAATTCATGTCTAAAACCATTCATCACAGCCATGACGATGATAAGTGTTGCCACACCAAGGCCAATGCCAAGTAAGGAAAACCAAGCAATAACAGATATAAAGCCCTCTTGTCTTTTGGCACGCAAATATCGTAACGCAACAGAAAACTCAAACATACTCATCATCACTTAGTCCCCATAAACATTTAAATTAGGCAGATACAAGTTCCAGTGCTTTATCAAGTGGAAGTTCTTGTTTTTCACCTGTGCGGCGGTTTTTAACTTCAACAAAGTTATTTTTAACGCCTTTAGGTCCAACTACTAATTGCCAAGGTAATCCAATTAAATCCATATCAGAGAATTTATTGCCTGCGCGAATATCACGGTCATCATACATTACTTCAATATTAGCATCTTGTAGTTTTTGGTAAAGATCTTCGCATACGCCATCACATGCTTCATCACCGACACGTAAATTAATAATACCTACTTGGAATGGAGCCACTGATTCAGGCCAAATAATACCATTATCATCATGGTTAGCTTCAATGATAGCACCTATCAAACGTGAAACACCAATACCATAAGATCCCATTTGAACAGGAATTTGCTTACCTTCTTTATCTTGGACAACAGCCCCTAAAGGTTCTGAGTATTTTGTCCCAAAGAAGAAGATATGGCCTACTTCTATACCACGCGCTGAGACACGTTTATCCTCAGGTACATCAGATTTAAACTTATCCTCATCATGCATTTCTTCAGTAGCTGCATAAAGTGAAGTCCATTTGTTAACAATAGGCTGTAAGTCTTCTTTATAATTAACTTTTTCAGTTGTAGGGTCTAAGCTTAAGAAGTCTTTATGACAGAAAACTTCACTCTCCCCAGTCTCTGCAAGAATGATGAATTCATGACTATTCTCCCCACCAATAGGCCCCGTATCGGCGCGCATTGGAATAACTTGAAGTCCCATCCGTGCATATGTTTTTAAATATGAAACAAACATTTTATTGTAAGATTTAATACCATCTTCAACAGTTAAATCAAAAGAATACCCATCTTTCATTAAAAATTCTCGGCCACGCATAATACCAAAACGTGGGCGAACTTCGTCACGAAATTTCCATTGAATATGGTACATTAGTTGTGGACAGTCTTTATATGAAACGGCACCATCTTTGAATATATCTGTGATCAGTTCTTCATTTGTAGGCCCAAACAACATTTCACGATCGTGACGATCCTTAATACGAAGCATTTCCTTTCCATAATCATCATAACGCCCAGATTTACGCCATAAATCAGCAGATTGAATCGTAGGCATCAGTATTTCGTCAGAACCAGCTTTATCTTGTTCTTCGCGTACGATTTGCTCAATTTTTTTAAGAACACGGAAACCTGTTGGTAACCAAGAGTAAATCCCGGAACTAGATTGACGAATCATACCAGCACGCAACATTAAGCGATGAGATGCGATTTCTGCTTCTGAAGGGTTTTCCTTCGATGTTGGCATAAAATATTCGGATAAACGAACGGCAGGATTTAACCGCATGGCAGGCCTCATTATCTAGGGGTAATTGAATAATATTTCTAATCTTCTAGCTAAACCCTTTCCATTGGATTTGCAACATAAAGGGTTTTTAAAAATAGCTTTTTAACTTTTCCCAAAAACAAAAGGGTGATAAGGCTCAATCTTATTATATCTGTTTTATGGCAATTTAATAATTGGATCTTCAAGATGACACTAATGCCCCAAAATATTACTATAATCGGTGCGGGTTTTGTTGGATTAGCAACAGCCTTACACCTTTTGAAAGATGGTCATAAAGTAACAATAATTGACCGTGAAGGACCGGGAAATGGGGCTTCACATGGAAATGCTGGTATTATTGTTCAAGGGTGTAATGATATAGTTCCTGACCCTGCTACTCTTTTAAAAGTTCCCGGTTGGTTGTTAAATGAAAACGGGCCTTTAACCATAAGATGGAAATATATGCCTAAGTTACTTCCATGGCTAGGAAAGCATGTTCTTGAAAGCCGCCCTTCCCGCTATCAAAAAAACAAATCAGCTCTCTTTCAACTTACACAACATGCGGTTCCTGCTTGGATGGAAATGATGAAGGATACGAGATCTCTCGATCTTATAAAACCAGTTGGCATGCTAAAAGTATGTGAAACAAACAAGGCATGGGAAGGTGTACAAGGAATTATCAAAGGTTTAACTGAAACAGGAACCCCGCATGAAATATTAAATGAAGATGAACTTAGGCAGTTAGAGCCCAATTTAGCCCCTATTTTTAAATATGCGTTATTTCAACCTTCCTCAAGCTTTGTAACCAGCCCACAAACTATGTTAGATCAGATGTTAACCCAGATCCTTGAAAAAGGTGGAAAATTTTTAAAAGAAAATATTCAATCTATTCAACCCAGCAAAAAGAACATGTCGTTAATTTTTGAAAATGGCACAAAAATGATGGTTGAAAAACTTATTATTGCAGCAGGTGGTTGGTCTAATAAACTTTTAAATACATTTGGCGAGAATGTGAACTTAGATGTAGAACGTGGTTATCATGCGATGATCGCACATCATAAGGACAAAGGCCCTCTTCTTGGTCGTCCTACATTTTATTGGGATCACTCATTTGTCATGGCCCCTATGACCGAAGCCATGCGCCTTACTAGCCAAGTAGAGTTAAATGATGTGGATGCGGAACCAAATTATAGCCGTATCAGACGCCTTCTACCCATTGCAAAGAAAATGCTTCCTGATTTGACCCTAGATGTACAAAAAGAATGGATGGGCCCTCGCCCAACTATTGCAGATACTATTCCAACAATTTCGACCTTACCAAATAACGAGAATATAATCCTTGCCTTTGGGCATCAACATCTAGGACTTACATTATCAGCAATAACCGGAAAACTAATTT
>CBFCZA010000134.1:0-7818 GCA_965602285.1 uncultured Curvivirga sp.
GAATGTATTCACAATCCCTGGAATAACCACTTTCAATGCTTGCGGCAAAATAATTAACCGCATGCTTTGCCAATAACTTAACCCAAGTGAATCTGCCCCTTCATATTGTCCTTTCGGGATAGCTTGTAAACCACCACGAATAACTTCTGCCATATAAGCCGCAGAGAAGAGAGCCACACCGATTAACGCACGTAACAAGGCATCAAAACTAACACCTTCTGGTAAGAAGAGGGGCAACATCACTGAAGACATGAATAAAACAGAGATCAATGGTACCCCACGCCAGAATTCAATGAATAGAACGCAAATACTACGAATTGCCGGCATATTCGAACGACGACCTAGCGCAAGGCCCACACCTATAGGTAATGAAGAAACAATACCTGTAAGGGCAATCACTAAAGTAAGGCTAAATCCACCCCATTCAGATGTTTTTACTGTTCTTAAGCCGCCTATTTCACCACCATATAACAGCCACCATGAAATAACCGGATAAATGATGAGCATGAATAGGCCCACATGAAGACGGAATGGAAGCTTTTCGATGAGCAAATAAGTGATGCCAACAACAAGAAGCAACATGGTTAAATCGACGCGCCACAAAATATCCTTAGGATAGAAACCATAGATAAATTGCTGCCATTTGGTCCAAACAAAAGGCCAGCAAGCCGCATCAGGATTTTCCCGACAAGAGTTTGCTAGATTTGTTGCAATAGCTTCTCCCGTTTCAGGGTTGAATGCGTCGGCACTAAATCCCCAAACCGCATCAAATATCGACCAGTTTAAGGCACCGGGTACTATTAGATAAATGATGAATGCAGCAAGCAGTGTTAATATAATGTTTGTTGGGGAGGAAAGTAAATTTCCCCTAACCCAAGCTATCGGCCCTACCGTATCACTGGGGGGTGGAAGGTCGGGAAGCTTTGTATCTGTAACTAATGCTTTAGACATAATTCTTACCTTTCCACTAATGACATTTTGGCATTATACCAGTTCATGAACATTGATGTTGTTAAACTGATCAATAAATAAACAGCCATGGTCATTGAAATGATTTCAACAGCTTGACCTGTTTGGTTTAAGGCCGTTCCCGCAAATACAGCGAATAGATCTGGGTAGGCAATAGCAGTTGCTAGTGAACTGTTTTTGGCTAAATTCAAATATTGGCTGGTTAATGGTGGGATGATAACACGAAGTGCTTGTGGGATAATGATTTTACGTAAAGTGATATCGCTTTTAACACCCAACGCCTGTGCTGCTTCTGTTTGGCCATGATCTACTGATTGAATACCAGCCCGTACAATTTCCGCAATGAAGGCAGCCGTATATACAGCTAACGCAATCAATAATGCGACGAGTTCAGGAATGATCGGTAACCCACCTTTAAGTTGGAACCCAGCCATGCGTGCATAATCAAATGAAACAGGGGCTGTTTCAGTCGCAAACATGGTTGCAATACCATACCCAATGATTGGGAATATAATGATCATCGCAAGAGAAGTAAGGAAAGTAGGGAAGGGTAATCCTGTATTTTCCTGACGTGTCTTTGCCCATTTACTTAAGAAGAAAATGCAAATAAGCGCAATGACGAAACCAGCAAGTAACAATTCAGAATAATCACCATAGACTGGTCGGGGTAAATAAGCACCACGGTTGTTTATACCAAAGGCGACAAGTTCACCTTTTTCGTATATCGTGCGTGGCCCTGGTAATGGTTTTAATACAGCATGATACCAGAAGAAAATCTGTAGTAATAATGGAATGTTACGAAATGTCTCAATGTATACAGTAGCTATTTTTTTGATGACATAATTTTTTGATAGTCGTGCTATCCCAATAATGAAGCCTAAAATTGTCGCTAATATTACGCCTAATGCTGCTACGATAAGTGTGTTAACTAAGCCTACTAAGAAGGCTTGGCCATAACTAGCATCTTGCGAGTATTCGACAGGCCGTTGGATGATATCAAACCCTGCCCGGCTCCATAAAAAGTCAAATCCAGTTCGAATGCCGCGGCTTTCCATATTGGTTGCCGCATTATTCCAAATCCAATAGCCAAAACCTATGATCGATACTAATGCCACCAATTGATAAAACATGGAGCGTATCTTTGGATCATATAATAATGAGGCTTTGGCTGGTTTATTTGCCATATTAGGTGTTGTCATTTTTTTACCCCTAATTCCTCTACGATTATTTTATCGTTTTTATATTTTATATTTGAGGGAATCTTAGTCCCATATCCTGTTCAGAAAGGTAGTTTAGCAGATTTTAATAAAACATGTTAAAAAATGCACTTTTCTAGGATTCTTATCATGAAAAAGGCGGCTACTCGTAAGAGCGCCGCCTAAATCCATAAGTATTTTACTTAGCGCATTGGCGCTGCGTAAAGGATACCACCTTCAGACCATAGTGCGTTCACACCACGAGCCAATTTCAAGCTTGTGTTTGGGCCTACGTTACGATCATAAGATTCGCCATAGTTACCAACTTGTTTGATGATATTATAAGCCCAGTCGTTGTTTAGGCCCAATTGTGCACCTAAATCGCTTTCCGCAGAGAAGATGCGGGAAATACCAGGGTTATCAGAAGTACGCATGCCGTCAACATTACCCATGTTGATGCCCATTTCTTCAGCGTTAATCATTGTGTTCAATGTCCAACGAGCAATATCGCCCCATTGGTTGTCGCCGTGACGTACTGCAGGGCCTAATGGCTCTTTAGAAATGATTTCAGGCAATACTGTATGTGCATCTGGATCAGATAGTTTTACACGTTGTGCAGCAAGACCAGAACGGTCAGTTGTGTAAACGTCGCAACGACCAGCGTCATATGCAGCTACAACTTCATCAGCTTTTTCAAACGCAACAACTGTATAGTCCATGCCTTGAGCGCGGAAATAATCAGCAACGTTTAATTCTGTTGTTGTACCAGTGTTTGTACAAACAGCAGCACCAGAAAGTTCAGTAGCTGTTTTAACGCCAAGGTCATTACGAACCATGAAGCCTTGACCATCGTAATAGTTAACGCCAACGAACTCTAGTCCGAGGTTGTTATCACGAGAGAATGTCCATGTTGTGTTACGAGACAATACATCAATTTCACCAGACTGAAGAGCTGTGAAACGTGTTTTTGCAGAAAGTGGAACATAGCTAACTTTGCTTGAATCACCGAATACAGCAGCAGCCATCGCACGACATACATCAACGTCTAAGCCTGTCCAGTTACCTTGGTCATCTGGATTAGAAAAACCTGGTAGACCCTGTGAGACACCACATTTGATAGAGCCAGCAGCTTTAACGTCGTCAAGTGTGCTTGCACCGGCGATAGAGCTTCCTAGAACTACAGCTGCACTAGCAGCAAGAAGTGTTTTTAATTTCATAAGTTTTACCCCTATGTTTTTGGTTATCGTCTGTAAACCATCACGGTTACGGACATTTTAAAGCGATGCTCTAAAAATCAGACGCCACCCATAAGGACAAAAATAAATATATCTAAGATTCATCGTTAAGATAAATCTTCTGAATCACATGATCGTTGTCATGTAATTCTCCACATCACCCTGTATTCTTACGGAACGAAACTTTAAGTTTTCGTTTCCCGAGATTGCTCCCTTAGCGGCTGTTTTTTACAGCTCATTCTTTACCCGTTTTATCGGGTATGTAGAATTAGTGCCTCTGGTAGTGCAGCAAGTCAACAATAAGATTCTAATTAATTTCATTATGGCACTGGTCTTGTGCTGTTTTTCGCGAAATTCAATATGAGTAACTTTTTGAAAATAAAAGTATATTAGACATTCATTTTTAGGTTTCGGTTGAAAATTGTAAAAGTTAAAAAAAAGTTAATTTTTTCCTTTTTATTAAAGATAGTAAGGTAAGTAATGGAAAACATTGTAAAGATATTGATTTTTTAAAATATTTTATTAACCATTTCAGTTTTGGCACGATAATTGAATATATGGTTTCTGGATAGAATCCTTAAATACAGAAAGTTAAAAAGGGAAGAGTGAAATGATTAAGAATATTGATGTTGAAAAGTTAGATAGTTTGGAAAATCCTGCAGAAGTTTTGGATGAATTGGCTCAGCCGTTCCTTGATCTTGCGCGGAAACTTGAAGAAATTCGACTTAATGGTGCAGACCCTGCCGATTGGGTAGCTGTTGCCGATACGAACATGTTTTATTGGCGCTTCATCGTGAACTATTTGCCTAAGCATTTTGAAACGAAGGTGTCACCTGCATCAAAAGCGATGCTTGAAATGATTGCGGATTTCATGATTCGTGCCGCGAAAGCGATGCGCTCGAATGTGGATGAAAATTTGCTTGGTCAGATGGTTCAAATGAATTTAAACATGAGCGACCAAATTTTAACCATTGCGGAAAAATTAGAAAAGCATCGTAAAGCAGCATAATTTTTAAATAGTACTGTATTGGATTTGCTAGGCCAGTCATCATAATTGATGATTGGCCTATTGTTTTGGTGGGTTCATTTCTGATTAAACCTATTTTGACCTGCCCATTTTTATAGTTTAGCAATAGTATAGATACCGTCGTCGATCATATATTTAATTGTTTTTTTCGGAGTAACATATGTTTTATGAACCTAAAGATGGGCATAATCTTCCCCATAATCCATTTAATGCGCTTGTTTTGCCGCGCCCAATCGGATGGATTTCGAGTTTGAATAAAGAGGGCGTTGCGAATTTAGCACCATTTTCTTTCTTCAATGGTGTGTCATACTTTCCTCCCCAAGTTATGTTTTCTTCAACTGGGACGCATGAACAAGGCGGATTGAAAGATACTGTTCGTAATATTGAAGAAACAGGTGAATTTGTTGTGAATATGGCTACATTCCCTCTTCGGGAAGCTGTGAATATGACCTCTATTCCCGCGCCCCACGATGAAGATGAATTTGCTCTAGCTGGATTAGAGAAGGCAGCGTCAAATGTTGTTAATGTTCCACGTGTTGCTGCTAGTCCGGCACATTTTGAATGTAAACATATACAGACCTTAGAGTTACCGACTGCCCAAGAAGGAAAGCCAAACCTTGTTGTTTTTGGGGAAGTCGTTGGGATTCATATAAAAGATGAAATGCTTGTGGATGGGTTGGTAGATATGAAGGCGATGGAGCCTATCTCTCGCCTGGGCTATAAGGATTTTGCCAAGTTAGGGGATCTCTTCTCCATGGAACGCCCTAACTGGCCAATGGAAGACTAACGTAAAGGCGCTTACTTTTGCAGTTGCTGTATGGCATTTGGTAAATTTTCAAATCTATCAATGGTGATGTTGGCTGGGATCTCTTTATGGGGAATTTTACTATATCCATATGTAAGTAGGATAGTCGGTAATGATGCATTTATACCGGCTTGAACATCATGGATGCTATCCCCAACCATTAATGTTTTATCCCTAGGGATATCACTGCTATCAATGATTTTATTTAAGGGTAATGGGGATGGTTTTTTTTCAGAAAAGGTATCCCCGCCAACAATAGAGGTGAAGAAAGAAGAAAGTTCAAACGCCTCTAATATTGCTATAGTGGGTTGGATTGGCTTGTTTGTGCAAAGAGAGAGGCAATGGCCTTCATTGTCTAACTGTTTTAATATAGTTAAAACATGCGGATATAGTTTTGTTTCTTCCGTTAGATGTTCCATATAAATGTGGATAAATCTTTTTGTAAGGTCACGTATGTCCTTTTGAGAAATGTCTTCATTGCTAAAATGTTTAAATGCCCGTTCGACCAACTTGGGTGAACCATTACCTATAAAGCTTCTTGTTTGTGCAAGGGTTAGGCGACCAAGATTGTTTTCATCCAAAAGAATATTTATGGATATATGAATGTCTGGGGCACTATCTATTAAGGTGCCATCTAGATCAAAAATTATATGCAGTTTTATATGGTTTTTCATTGGTAAAGGCTCGTAAATCAAAGTTTCTGAGGTTGGTTGTGAAAAAAGTTAGGTTTCTATCTAGAATTATGGTATAGTAAATTTCCAAACTTTGTATCTATCTAATAGGGAAGGTAAAGAGATGGAACATTTTGAAAGAGCGAACTTACCCCAAGTGAAAGAAGGTTTGTCTGAAATTTTCGGTACAGATTTAGCTGAAAGTTTAGTTAATGCTGCGCGATCGAAAGATTTTACAAATTTTGATCACCAAATGTTAATGAATGATGGATTGAATTTAATTTCTGTGGAGCAAAAAAATAAAGCTTTAGAGCTACTAGATTTTTTTGCTACAAGTTTGACTTAATAATTAACGTTATTTCGTAATATTATTCTGACTATTTATAGATTGGCAAATCTTATATGAAGGCCGTATCCGTTATGATGCGGCTTTTTGTTGTTTGTAGTATGGAATAAACTGAAATATTTTGAAAAAAATTGTAATAGCAATTGATTAGGTTTATTGGGTCAAATCAAATAGTTTGCAGTCAGCAGTTTTTTTATCTGCATATGTTTAATATGATCTAGGTGGTTTCATGACAATTTCCAATCAACAAGAACCTTTCGCTGCTATAATACTAGGGGCCGGTAAGGGAACGCGGATGAAATCGAAACATCCGAAAGTATTGCATCAGGTTGCGTCATTATCCATGATTGGCCATGTGTTAAAAGCGGTAGAAGCCATTGATGTTGAAAGATCAATTGTTGTTGTCGGACCTGATATGGATACTGTATCTGCGGCTGTGTCTCCTTGTGAAACAGTTGTGCAATCCCATCAAAAAGGTACCGGTGATGCAGTGAAGTCAGCACTCCCTAATTTGGATGGTTTTGCCCAAGGAACTGTTCTTATTCTATTTGGTGATACCCCATTCATTCAGCCTGAAACGCTACAATCGTTAATTTCTATTCGCGAAAAAGGAAATGCTGTTGTTGTTCTTGGCTTTGAAGCAGAAAACCCAACGGGCTATGGTCGTGTTATCAGTAACGATGCGGGGCAGTTATTAGGGATCGTTGAACAAAAAGATGCAAATGAAGATCAATTAAAAGTAAATATCTGTAATTCCGGTGTGATGGCGATTGATGCTGCACATATATCATCACTTTTAGGCGATATTGGAAATGAGAATGCATCAGGGGAATATTACCTAACAGACGTCGTATCTATCGCGCGTGATAAAGGTCTAGATTGCTCTGTTATTGTGACGAATGAAGATGAAGTGATGGGGGTTAATTCGCGCGCTAATCTTGCACATGCTGAATTTGTTTACCAAACTAAAAGACGTGAAGAGGCAATGGCAAACGGGGTAACATTGATTAACCCTGAAACCGTATTTTTTGCCCATGATACTGAAATCGCTCAGGATGTAGTCATCGGCCCAAATGTTGTTTTCGGTCCCGGCGTTAAAGTCGCAGAGGATGTAGAGATTAAAGCATTCTGCCATATTGAAGGAGCAACCATCAAAAAGGGCGCTTCCGTTGGTCCTTATGCAAGACTTCGTCCCGGTGCTAACCTTGGGGAAGATAGCTTCATTGGAAATTTTGTTGAAGTTAAAAACACTGTTATGGGTAAAGGGGCCAAGGCTAGCCATTTGACCTATTTGGGAGATGCGGAAATTGGGGCCGGTTCAAATATTGGCGCAGGCACAATTACTTGTAATTACGACGGCTTTAACAAAGCAAAGACCATTTTAGGAGAAGGCGTGTTTATTGGTTCAAACAGTGCGCTTGTTGCTCCTGTGTCAATTGGTGACGGTGCCTTGGTCACTGCTGGTTCTGTTATTACCAAAGATGTAGACGTGGATGCGATGGCTTTTGGACGTGTACCTCAAAAAGAGAAAGCTGGTATGGCGGCAAGATTTAGGGCAATAGCTAAAAA
>CBFCZA010000135.1:0-7800 GCA_965602285.1 uncultured Curvivirga sp.
GGGTCCGCCAGTTCGGGCAGTAAGGTTTCATCTACCGCACTGGCAATCGCTGACAGGTGGACAACTTTTGTTGGTTTATATTCTTCAAATATACGCCCAAGGTCAGTGATAATGCGCGCATCGCAATTTTTTAACTGAATGCCTGCTTTGCGTAACAAATGAAAACGTTCCAGCAAGAAACCTTGGTAGGCCATGCGTTGGGTTTTATTCTTGTCTGCCTCAAACGTATTTTCAATGAGACTATTGATCATCAGGTTGTCTGCAATCATGACATTTGCGCCCATATTGGCAAGTTCTAATGCCAAGTTATGGCCGATGAAGCCTGCGCCACCAATAAGCAATATGCGTTGGTTTGATAGCAGTGGACGGAGTGTTTCGTATGCAATATGTGGCATGATGCGACCTCGATTTCTTCTTGGTTTCAGCGTTATTTTTTACTTGTATGTATAGCTTCTTTCAAAGCTTCCGCAATACGTTCCGGTCCGTCCGCTGGCAAATGCGGCCCAACAGGAAGTGAAATTGTTTGTTCGGCTAACCATTCCGCATTTGGGAATTGGCCTTGTTTATAACCATATTTTTCTCTGTAATATTCAAACATAGGGACTGGTCCTGGATAGTGAACAGAAAAGCCAATGCCTTTTTCTTTCAATACATCCATCACTTTTGAACGATCAATAGACCCATCTTTAGGTAAAGCAGTATTAAGACAATAGTGACTGTTCGGTCCGAAGCCAGTAGGTGGAGGAAAGAATGTTATTTCTTCAACATCCCCTAACAGGTTAACCATTCTACTATAATTTTCTGCACGTATCTTTTGAAAACCATCAAGGCGCTTTATCTGTTCTAAGCCTACTGCTGCTTCAACATCGCTCATTCTATAATTGAAACCCAGTGCGTTCACATCGTAAAGGCCGGGTTTGCTGCGCTCTCCTAGGGCTTTGTTATATCCAAATGCGCGGCGTTTGCGCAATTGATCTGCCAACTCATCGTCATTGGTTGTGACCATGCCGCCTTCGATACTTGTCATATGTTTTGTGGGATAAAATGAAAAAGAACCTGCTAGGCCATGATTTCCAACTTTTTTGCCACCAAATTCAGCATCAATGGAAACGGCACAATCTTCTAGAATAAAAGCCCCGTGTCGTTCGGCTGTTTTTTGAATGCGATCCATTTTACAAGGTAACCCAAGATAATGAACAGGCATGATGACGGATAAATCTTCTTCAACCCTATCTAAGCTACCTGGGCACATATTGCCTGTTCTTGGGCTGATATCTACGAAAATAGGTTTTGCGCCTAGAAGTTCTATCGAATGTGCGGTGGCCGTATGTGTCATTGCAGGTAAGGCAACATTGTCGCCTTCACCAATTTTTTTAACAAACATCACCAAATGCAAACCTGCAGTGCAGGATGCCATCGCGACGGCATGTTTTGTGCCTACGCGTTTGGCAAAAGCCTCTTCGAATTCTGGGGTTTTCTTCCCATGAACCAACATCCCACTGTCTAGAACATCAAGCACAGCTTGCTTTTCAAGGTCACTGATTTGTGGTTTTCCAAAAGGAATAGGTTCGCTCATTTTTTGGCTCTCTTCTTACTTTCTAACTGCTGTAGCTATAGTTAACAGATATTGTTTGTTTCTGCTTAACAGATTCCCAGCAAGCAAAACAGATATCCATAACAGAATATACATCTTTTGCACCAACATTTGGCTCTACACCCTGGCGAATTGCTTCAATGAAATCTGGTAACAAGTCCCCTTTTTCCATAGCAGGGTAGGGTGTGGTGAAGGCTTCTTCATCTTTTTCTTCATCGCCACGGAACAAACGACCGTTTGGTTTTCCATTTTCAAAGCTTAGCTTTGATCCATAGATATTCAACGAATGAAACTTATGGCGTTGCGGCATGAACATTGTTGTGGTTTTAGCCATGGCATCATTATCAAATTTTAATAGGTTCGTGATAATGTCAGGAAATTGAAATTGACTACCATTTGTCGCCTTTTTGACTCCCATGCCTGTGACTTCTGTAACTTTATGCCCCAATATCCAACGCATGAGATCGATAAGATGAATGCCACCGCCATAGGTGATGCAATAAAAATCCATAGCGCCCCGCCATCCTTCGGTGATTTTCCAAAGAATTTGGTGGATATAGTCACCTTCCATATAATAGATATCGCCAAAATCGCCATCTTGAACCATCTGGCGGATGGCTTTGAAACGTGGGCTTTCGCGTAAGATCAAATTAGAAGAAATTTTCTTTCCGCTATCTTGTTGCGCACGAATGACACGTTCTAAATCTGGCTTGTTAAGGGCAATAGGCTTTTCGATGAAAACATGTTTTCCATTTTCAAAGGCCGCAACAGCCTGATCCGCATGGAAATTGTCATAACTACAAATGGAAATCACATCAATATCAGGATCTTCGATGATTTTCATAGGATCTGTATGGCAATCTTCTACCTGACGCCTTTTGCCAACAGCCGTAGCATGGGCCTGATTTAAATCACAAATAGAAGTCACATTCACTTCTGGTATTGAAGAATAGCTAAGCACATGCTGCTCCCCAACGCCAAGACCAATAACACCTACGTTTAATGGTTGATCAACCATGTATTAACGTACGGCTTGTTCTAAGGTTTGGAACATTTGATTCACAGTTGAGATAACACGCGCGGTTGCGGCATAACTATTTTGTAAAACTGTTAGCATTGCCATTTCTTCATCAAGATCCACACCTACTTCATTGCGTAATTTCGTACTTAAATTAGTCATGATCATTGAATCTTGTTCAAATAAGTTTTCATAACGTGATGATCGGTTGTTTACATCAGAAATTAGGGCGGACATCATTCCTGTGTAATTTTCATTCTGCGCATTTAAACCAGAACCGATCAAAGAACGATTGTTTGATGAAAGTGCGCTAACAACTACGGTACCTGATCCATCTTTTAAATTCTTCGCACCACTAGAGAATACGTCATTAACGCGGATATTGATACGACTTGGGTCTGATAAGTTTGATCCACCAATGACTTCAAAGAACCCTGTCGTTTGTTCACCAGAGCCTTCAGTTCCTGCCACTGCGGCAATGGCCCCAATAAAACCAAACCCCAAACCTGTGGCACTGGAAAGTGGGTTTCCAACACCTTCTTGAATGATAAGGTCACCTTCAACTGTCGACATACGAAGATAGCCATCGTCGGTTACTTTTGCCCGAACACCTTCAATATTATTCAAGGATGCTAAAAGATCAGTGGTGGAGTTAACCTCGCCCGCGCCAACACCAAATGTAATCGTGCTGGTGGCACCGCCATTCACTTGAATAGTGAATGTATCATTATCGTTAATGCCGCCAAGACCAATAAGGTTTGCATTGCCCGAGATATCTGTTGCTCCTTGGGCGGATTCCTCACCATAAGCATAGTTCAATGTCGGTGTATCATCTGCTGTATATGTAGCAGCAGTTAAGCCAAGTCCTGTTAATGCCGTGCCGCCGATAGCTACATTTTCTGCACTTGTTAATATTTGCAAGCGACCATGGGCATCAACACGCCCTTCGACATTTGTAATGGCATTGATGCTGGCTAATAGATCCGTGATTGAATCGCCTGCTGCAATTGTTATAGTCGTCGCGGCAGCCTGACCACCAGCATTGATGGTTAAGGTTTGCCCCGCAGTTACTGCTGTATTTGCAACGATATCAGTTTGATCTTTTAAATCGACGGTACCTGTTGTTCGTGTCACAGAATCATCAATTAAAGAAAAGGCAAATTCATCTAGTTGATTGCGCATTTTTTCAATCGGGTTGTAAATACCATTGGTTGAGGAAACGGCGGTATCATCTGTACGTGCTAAATCAATAAGAGTGTTCAGGCGACCAATAGGAAGTTTGTTATCCGTAACAAGGTTGGTACTTGTACTCCCTGATTTCGTTAAAACACTAGTTCCTGCATTCCAAGTGAATGTGGACGCATTTGCAATGGTTAGATCTAGGCCTGAAGTTGCATTAATTGCGACAGAGCCATCTTCGTTATAGATTGTTTTGATATCCATAATTTCAGATAGAAATAATATTTGTTCGTCGCGTAAGCTTTCAAGTGTTGCTACAGGTAAATGTTTCGCCTTGTCACGGACAATTGTATCATTCAATCGATCAATTTCAGTCAAGGTGTCATTTAGTGAATCTACTTCTTGTTCGATGTCATTGGCCAAAGATTGATCAATTGTATCTAGACCACTAGAAACGCGGGATAATTCACGTGTAAGGTTTTCCGCTGCTGAGATAACTGCTTTTTCTGCTGCAGAACTTTCAGGGGCTGCTTCAAATGCTTTCCATGCTGAACTTAATGCCTCTGTTTTATCAATTAACGGTGTTTGAGAACCTGTAACGCCAAGTAAATCTTCTACGCGCTCATAATAATCTTTGAGCGTCCCATTGGTCGCAGTATCAGTAATCGCACTTTGTAAGTCGATAAGAAGTGCCCTGTTAACCTGACGGGTGATATCAGTAACATAAACGCCGCCTGTTTGAAGATTTCCGAAATTCGCAGTACGTGCGTTATAGTTTTCGTTATCAGCATTTGCGACGTTATCCGAAACAACCTTAATGGCGGTGTTTAGGGTGCCTACTGAACTTACGGCGATATTTAAGGCGCTAATTAATGACATTTTACTTCTCCCAGACTTTCTGCCTGATCAAAAAAAGGTAACCCTTTTGGGTTGCTAAAATTATTTTGCGATCCCTAAAGGGTTTGGTTAATCGCAATTGGTGTCGTTCTTTGAGTTCCAGTATTGGTGTACCCACCAGATTGACCATAGGAACGAACCTTTGTGCCGCTGGCCTTGACTGCAGCATCCTTGATACGATCGGCAACCAGCTGGCTACTTCTCGTTGCGATGCTTAATCGTTTTTCATTTTCAAGGGCAGCGTTTTGGAAACGTTCATTCAAAGTTTTAAGGTTTGTCTTTATTTCTTCGTCTAAACCATGGAAGAAGCTAGGCGTTAACGAAATTTCCTGCATGAAAGTTTCATATTCGGCCAATAACAATTGCTTCTCTTGCACAATAGGGCTTAGCGTTATTGTGCGTGGCTCTGCCAAAATAAGAATCTCTTGCTCTAGGATATTTATTAATCCTTCAAGGAGTTGGGTAAGTTCTTTTGCTTTGATTTCAGGTGTCATTATTGTGCCTCCTGCATACGTAACATTTCTTTTTGAACTTCATCAGCGATACCAATACCGCCGTTGGATGCCATGGTTTTCCCATATTCTTGTGCAAGCAATGAACGGAATACTTTTTCGCCTTGCCCGCCACCAAAGAAGTTATCGCTACCGACGTTTGAAAACATTTGTTCAACCATTTGGGTCAGGAATACGGCTTCGAAATCTTCTGCGGCTTCACGGATCTTATCTGGTGATTTAATTGCTTGTGTTGCGAGGGATGCTGATGCCGCTGCTTTGTTTTGCATTTGAGCAACATCTAGGGATTGTGAAATGAAATCTGACATTTTCTCTCTCCCTACATCACTTGGATATCAGCGTTTAAGGCACCAGATGCTTTAATCGCTTGTAAAATTGTAATCATGTCGCGTGGGCCTATGCCTAGACTGTTTAAGCCATTCACGAGATCTTGAATGCTAACCCCAGTATTAACGACACCTAGTTGATTTTCAGAACCATCATCAACTTCAACTTCAGTGCGCGGTACTTCTACTGTTGTGCCTGCATTACTGAAAGGTGTTGGTTGTGATACTTGCGGTGTTTCTGTGATACGAATGGTTAGGTTGCCTTGTGCGATTGCTACTTTGTTAATACGCACATTTTCACCCATCACGATCACGCCGGATTGCTCATCAATAATGATTTTTGCGATTTGATCAGGTTCAACACGAAGTTGTTCAATGTCCGTAACCAAATCAACAAGGTTGTTCTTGTAGATCTCTGGGATCACAACATTTACTGTACCCGGGTCAGTTACTTTACTTACTTCAAGGCCTATGAAGGCATTGATGGCACGGCTTACTCGTCGTGCAGTCGTGAAATCTGGGTTCTTCATGCTTAAATGAAAGCTGGAGAGATCATTTAAAGCGAATGGAATTTCTTGTTCAACAATAGCGCCATTAGCTATGCGGCCACTTGTCGGAACGCCTTTAATCACTGTTTCAGCAGCGCCACCAGCAGCAAAACCGCCAATCGCCAATGTGCCTTGTGATACGGCATAAACTTCCCCGTTTGCTGCAAGTAGTGGTGTTACAAGTAATGTACCACCCAATAAACAGTCCGCATCACCAAGGGCTGATACTTGAACATCAATGCGTGAACCTTGGCGGGCAAAAGGAGGGAGAGTAGCAGTTACCATGACCGCTGCAACATTTGCCGTGTTCAAAGATCCATCACGTGCGTTCACGCCTAAGCGTTCTAGCATACCAACAAGACTTTCACGGGTGAAAAGAGCACTGTTTAAACTATCCCCCGTACCGTTAAGTCCAACAACTAATCCGTAACCTACAAGCATATTGTCACGTACGCCTTCCACATTCACAATGTCTTTAATGCGAGACTGTGCATGGCTTTGCGTAATGAATATACTAGCGATAACACCGATAGACATCACCAATGCAAAGGCACGTAGCGCAGTATAAATGGCGCTAACGAAATTACCTTTACGTAATACTGATACTATTTCTGGGCGGTTGTTCATCGGGTCTCTCGAATGATTAGTGTCGATAAAAGCTGTGTAATTTTTAGTCATTAATTCTCTCCTCGGGCTCTATTATGCGAAACTCGTGCCAATTTTGAGGAGGGATGATGTTTAAAAGAATATATTTTGGGAATGTGTGAAATACCCGTGGGCAAAGCGCGTAAATCATGCTTATATAATGGTCTAATATTGAAATCACTTCAGATGACTGGAGGAATTTCTTTGTTATAACCTTTAGTTTTGGAAAAAAGAGACAAATGGCTATACGTGTTACAGGTACCAGTGGCCCAAGGGCCACTTCCGCAACAAAAAAGACAAAATCTGCGGGCAAGGGTTTTGCTAGTGCTTTAAGTCAATCTTCTTCCACAGACGAAACCCCTGCAAATATCACTGTTGATTCTGTCGTCCCTGTATCCTCTGTGGATGCATTGCTTGCTGTTCAACAAGTTGATGATGCAATGGCTGGAAAATCAAAAAAACGCCAAGCAATGGACTGGGGTGAAAACCTTATCGATCAGTTGGATGAAATTCGCCATGCTTTATTAATGGGGCAAGTCCCGCCTGAAAAATTGCATCAATTGGCACGCGATATTGCAACACGGAAACAAAATACAAATGATCCGCGACTCGAATCTATTTTATCTGATATCGAACTGCGTGCCGCTGTTGAATTGGCGAAACATTCTCGCCGATAAGCCCTAAATACCTCTAGAATATGCCAAAATATGGAAAAACGTGTGTTTTCCGTAGATTTTGCTTGTTCTTTTCTGCGTTAACTCTTATATACCCGCAAATGACGAGGGGTGTCATATTAGATTGGAGCTTTTGGTCAAGTTTAATAATCAATGAATAGTTTGATCAACTATTGCTCTAGGGGTAGACGCGTAAGGGAGAGTGAAATGTCGCTGAATTCTGAGGCGGAAACAAATAATTCTGCAATAAAAGATGCGGATGTTGGTGGTGTATCTTCTACATTATTACCACCGGACTATCGTCCAAATAAAGATGAAGAGTTTATGAATCCTCTTCAACTTGAATATTTTAGACAAAAATTATTATCATGGCGTTCTGAGCTGCTAGCAGAATCCAATGAAACTTT
>CBFCZA010000136.1:0-7773 GCA_965602285.1 uncultured Curvivirga sp.
ACAGGCTTGCGCAACCGCCCCTCCCTTGTTTTTATCACTACGATTAGCACGTGCCCAAGCTTGCTTATCATCCTCAACAGTAAGAATACCGTTAGAAATAGCCAAGCCAAAATTAAGTTGTAAATCCATAATGCCACGGGCACTTTCACCACATACATAATCATAATGTGTTGTTTCACCGCGTATTACACAGCCCAAAGCGACAAAACCATCAAAACGATGTTCGCCCATAAGCTCTTGGCTTAAAATAGCATAATTGATTGCACCAGGAATTTCCAAAGCACCTGCTACGGAAAATCTTTCATAAGTAAAACCAGCAGCTTCGATAGTTTCGATAGCCCCTGCTGCCATTTCATCAGCCAATTCATTGTAGAATCTAGCTTCAACAATCATAATATGTGGCTTAAGCTCACTCATGTCATATATCCTAATTCAAATAACCTGGTAACAATGATTAACTTTATCATAAAAACCATTCAGTGTTTAACCAATAGGGCGGCGTTCTACAACTTTTAACCCATATCCGTCCAGACCAATAATGTTTTTATCTGTATTAGAGAGTAAAATCATTTCTTCTACGCCTAAATCTAATAGAATTTGTGCACCAACACCATAGTCACGTAAGTCTTTAATGTTATCACCATCTACTGGTGGTAAGTTTTCTTTAGTTCGAACACGTGCAGACAAAGATTTTGCATGTGGTTCCCGTAATAAAACAACGACACCGCGGCCTTCTTTGCCAATGATATCCATCGATTTTTGAAGCTCTCCTTCTTTACCGCGTGCCATATCACCCAAAGTATCTTCCAATACAT
Source organism: uncultured Curvivirga sp. (assembly GCA_965602285.1). Lineage (GTDB taxonomy): Bacteria > Pseudomonadota > Alphaproteobacteria > UBA8366 > Aestuariispiraceae > Curvivirga. The sequence continues at coordinate 816 of CBFCZA010000136.1, forward strand.
TCAATGCATGCATACGCACCATAACCGGTCCACCATGAGTGATATCACCCTTCACAAGAACCACATGTTCAGCATAAGAAAGTTCATTCACATACACCTGTAACTTAAATTCTCCACCATGAGCAGATTCAATAACGGTTTCTTCTGCTTTTCGTACCATATGATCATGGCGGCGCCGATATGCGATTAAATCAGCAATAGCACCGATCTTAAGTCCGTGATGATTCGCAAAGTCAATTAATTCTGGAAGACGTGCCATTTCGCCTTCTTCATTCATGATTTCACAAATGACACTAGATGGGTTTAATCCTGCCAGACGCGAAATGTCCACGGTAGCCTCTGTATGGCCTGCACGAACGAGGACGCCTCCTTCTTTACAAACCAACGGGAATACGTGCCCAGGGGTCGTTATATCAGCCTCAGAGCTATTTGGATCTATGGCCACGCTAACAGTACGGGCACGATCAGGGGCTGAAATACCAGTTGTCACCCCTTCCCTTGCCTCAATAGATACTGTGAATGCAGTTCCAAAGCGGCTGGCATTAGATTGCGGCATAAGGCGTAAACCAAGTTCATCAGCACGTTTTGGTGTCAACGTTAGACAAATCAAACCACGCCCGTATTTGGCCATGAAATTAATTGCCTCTGGAGTTGCCATTTGGGCTGGAATAACTAAATCACCTTCATTCTCACGATCTTCATCATCAACAAGGACAAACATCTTTCCATTACGCGCATCTTCAATAATATCTTCAATAGGCGATAAAACAGCCAAATTAGCACCCGTAGATGTAACCATCACTGTATCAGAATTTTTGGATGTATCTTCAGACATTTAAAAGTCCTTTGTTGTTTAATTTTTTGTTTAAATGTTAGCTACGATCTGACATCAACTGCGCCACATAACGGGCCAAGGCATCAACCTCAATATTCACAGTATCACCAACCTGTGCATCACCAAAAGTCGTTTCTTGTGAAGTATGGGGAATAATATTCACACCAAAGACATCACCTTCGACTTCATTCACCGTCAAAGAAACACCATTTAACACAACAGATCCTTTTGCAGCGATGTATTTTTTTAACTCTTGAGGGGCTTTAAATTGAAATCTTAAACTGTCCCCTTCATTTTCCATAAGGGTAATTGCAGCAACACCATCAACATGACCAAGCACAAAATGACCACCTAATTCATCGCCCATTTTCAAGGCCCGTTCTAGGTTCAATATTGTACCCACATCCCATGAACGGGCTGTCGTAAGGTTTAATGTTTCTTCTGATGCTTCAACCGCAAACCAGTTTTGTCCATCTTCAGCCTTATCTTTTTCGACCACAGTTAAGCAAACACCTGAATGTGCAATGGAAGCACCAATGTCGATTGTATCTACATCGTAGATAGTTTCGATTTCATATCTTGTATCCCCAGTTTTCTGAATCGAGCGAACACAACCCTTATCTGTAATGATGCCTGTGAACATTTTAAAACCTGTATTTTAATCATTAATATTAGAACCTGTTGTATGGAAAAATAGCCGTAATTGCTAACAAAAAATATGGTGCTTTTAATATTATAATATCGTTTCATAAAAATACTTAGATAGATTAGAATCTATGTCATTATAAAAATACTTAGATAGATTAGAATCTATGTCATTATAAAAATATAAATTTACCATGAGGAAGCAGGGGCAAAACTATGGAATATACCGTTTTAATAATCTTGATTGCTTTATTACAATATATCTACTTTCTTGGGAAAGTTGCCTATTATAGGGGGAAGCTGGATGTGCACGCCCCTAAAACAGTCGGGAATGATGTATGGGAACGTATATATAGGGTTCAACAAAATACCACCGAACAACTGATTATTTTTATTCCTGCGCTTTTTTTATTTTCAGAATTTGTAAGTTCTACTTGGGTTATTTTACCGGGCATTGCTTATTTATTAGGTAGAGTTCTCTATTCAATTAGATATGTCAAAAACCCAAATTCCCGTGGATTAGGTATGGCATTAAGCATATTTTCTAGTTTTATAATGATCATCGTAACACTGATAAAACTATTGCTAGACAATGGCGTAGGGTAATATTTTAGCATGAAGAAAGGTGCATTGCTGCATAGTTCATCAAGTCATTTAAAAAGATTCCAACCATTATTAAAGCCTTACGAAAATGACTTTATCTTTGAGCAATATGTAAATAAAACATTCCTAGATGACATTGCTATCAACGGGGTATTAACATCAGAAATAACTGTAAATTTTATTAAGTTTATCGGAAGTACAATTTTTCAAAATGTCGATACACTTCTCATAACATGCTCCACCCTTGGGATCATTGCTGATTATCACCCAATAATAAATGAAACCAAACTTATTAGAATAGACAATAGTTTGTCAGAGGAGGCCGTTAAACATGGCGGGAAAATAGCCGTTATTTACACTGTTGAAACCACACGAGAAGCAACATCTAGTTTATTTGAAGGTCATATAGAAAAAAATCCAACGGCAAATGCTTCTTTTGATATGATTTATGTCCCAAATGCTTGGGATTTTTTTTCAAACAGATGACATTGAAGGATATAATAATAATATTTCAAACCATATTTTAAAAATTTATAAAGATTACGATTCTATTGCCTTAGCTCAAGCAAGTATGGACCAAGTCCCAAACCACCTTAACGCATTAGATATACCTATTTATTCCAGCCCAAAGCTTGGCGTTGATGCGTTAATTGCCGAACTTAAATCATGAACGGCTAAAAATAGTTAAATTGTCATCACCTAACATTAATGAAGTTCTTTGTTCAAATCTAGGCATATGGACAAGGTCAGTCACCGAGATTTGATTGATAACAGAGACCCCGTCCCCACCCATTATGGCAGGAGCACGGAACCAATGTATTTCATCCACTAAATCCGACTTCAAGAAACTAGCTGCAACCAATCCCCCACCTTCAATGAGAAGTCGCGTGATACCTTCGTTCGCAATAGATTGAAGTGCTTTTTCTAAATCAAGACCGGCACCATCAGATATTTCATCAACTTTTAAAAATAGTACACCTTTTCGATTCATTAAAGGATTGGATGAACTTGAATGAAAAACCCACACAGGTGCATCGATTGAAGCAGTAGCAAAAAGAGTACAATTGGGAGATAACTTTAATTTTCGATCAAGAACAATTCGAACGGGCTGATCTTTTTGAGAGGCCCCCTCAATCCGACAAGTAAGACTTGGATCATCCGCCAATGCCGTTCCAGAACCAACAAGTATCGCGTCATTTTGACTTCGTAATAAATGCCCACGCAAACGTGCTTGAGGTCCAGTTATCCATTTACTATGGCCAGTAGAAGAAGCGATATAGCCATCAAGGGTGGTTGCAACTTTTAAACTTATAAAGGGTCTATTATTGGTAATACGGGAAAAGAATCCGGCATTAACATCATCCGCTTCCTTTTTGCACAAACCAAATTCAACTTTAATGCCTGCATCTTCTAACATCTTACGCCCTCTACCAGAAACTCTAGGGTCTGGATCAGAAGTGGCGACAACAACTCTTTTAACCTTAGAACTGATTAGAGCCTGCGCGCAGGGTGGAGTCTTGCCAAAATGACTACAAGGTTCAAGCGTGACATAAGCTGTTTCAGGTTGCTCATCATTTAAAATACTAGAAAGCGCATTGGTTTCAGCATGAGGACGCCCAGAAGGTTGAGTAAAACCTCTACCAATGACTTTTCCTTGTTGGCTTAACAATACACAGCCAACAGCAGGATTAGGCCAGACATTGCCTAATCCCTTACCGGCCAAATTTAGGGCCGCTTTCATGTGAAATTTGTCTTGTTCAGAGAAAGACATTTAACAAACCAAATCTTGATTAATCAGAATCACCATCAGGTCGAACTGATGCATCAATAAACTCTTCGAAGTCTTTGACTTCACGGAAGTTTTTATAAACAGAAGCAAAACGAATATAAGCGATTTCATCAAGTTGCAACAGCGCTTCCATGATCATTTCACCAATGGTTTTAACTTGAATCTCACTTTCACCACTGCTTTCAAGGCGACGTACAATAGAATTAACTATTCGGTCTATACGCTCTGCATCTACATTTCGTTTCCGCAAAGAAGTCTTCATGCTACGTAGCATTTTATCACGTTCAAATGGCTCTTTTGTACCATTCTTTTTTACAACAGTAAGCTCACGCAATTGTACACGTTCAAACGTTGTAAAACGGGCCCCGCAATTCCCACATAAACGGCGCCGTCTAATCGCGTTATTATCCTCAGTAGGACGAGAATCTTTTACTTGTGTATCGTCATTATGACAGAACGGACATTTCATCGAAGCACCCCTGCGCTTAATCTTAAATCTATTGCCATTATTTATAGTGCAATGAAAATGATCATTCACACAAATAAAAACCCATAGTCCGAGATTAACAGACTATGGGCTCATATTACAACATCTTGCGTTGATTATATTTAAATCTACTTCATTTAAGTAGTGCTAGTTCAAATCAACACTCAATAAATTGAATTAGAAGTTATAAAGTGGGAAGCGATCACATAATTCTTGAACTTTAACACGAACAGCTTTTTCTACTTCACCGTTACCATCTGGACCATTTGCTGCAAGACCGTCTAATACTTCAACAATCATTTCACCAATTTGTTTAAATTCAGCTTCTTTGAATCCACGTGTTGTACCAGCAGGTGTTCCTAGACGAATACCAGATGTAACCATTGGTTTTTCTGGATCAAAAGGAACGCCATTTTTGTTACAAGTCAAACCAGCATGCTCGAGAGTTACTTCAGCAAAATTACCCGTTAAGCCTTTAGGACGAAGATCAACAAGCATCAAATGGGTATCTGTACCGCCAGAAACGATATCAAAACCACCATCAATGATTGTTTGCGCTAAAACCTTAGCGTTCGTAACAACTTGCGCTGCATATGTTTTAAACTCAGGGCGAAGTGCTTCACCAAATGCAACAGCCTTAGAGGCAATAACATGCATCAAAGGACCACCTTGAAGACCTGGAAAAATTGCACTGTTAATTTTCTTTGCAAGGGCCTCATCATTGGTCAGGATCATGCCACCACGTGGTCCACGTAATGTTTTATGTGTTGTTGTTGTTGCAACATCTGCATATTCAAGAGGATTAGGATGTTGTCCACCGGCAACTAGACCAGCAAAATGCGCCATATCCACCATTAGCAACGCACCAACACTATCAGCGATTTCACGGAAACGTTTAAAGTCTAGTGTTCGCGGATAAGCAGAACCACCAGCAATGATTAACTTTGGTTTGTGTTCTTTAGCCAATGCCTCAACTTGCTCAAAATTGATCAAGTTATCATCTTCATTCACATCATATTGAATTGCATTAAACCATTTACCAGATTGGTTAGGTTTTGCACCATGTGTTAAATGACCACCACAAGACAAGTTCAGCCCCATGAAAGTGTCACCCGGTTGAAGAAGGGCTTGAAAAACACCTTGGTTAGCTTGCGCCCCGGAATGAGGCTGAACGTTAGCATAACCACAGTTAAAGAGTTTCTTTGCGCGTTCAATGGCAAGATCTTCTGCAATGTCAACTTTTTCACAACCACCATAATAACGACGACCAGAATAGCCTTCAGCATATTTATTTGTGAATACGCTGCCCATTGTTTCCATAACAGCACGACTAACAATATTTTCAGAAGCGATCAATTCGATGCCGTCTTGTTGGCGTTCGCCTTCTTCTTTCAATGCGTTAAAAATATCTGGATCAGCGTCTTGTACTTGTTTGTCAAAGAAACCATCAAATCCAAATAGGTCAGGCCATTCGCTCATAGTATCACCCTCTTTTAGTTCTAAATTTAGTTCTCATCATGAAAACCAATAGTAAAAATTTGCTACTAACATTTTTGCATATCATCAACATCAAGTTAGAATAGGCATATTTTATGAATAATTAATTACGTTGATTGTATCACAGCGACTAATATCAAGACATTTTTGACACACGCTTAGCATGCCTACCGCCCTCATAGTCAGTTTCAAGAAACGCTTTTAAGCAATCCAAGGCTACTTCTTCACCAATAATTCGTGCCCCAAGAGCTAAAACATTGGCATCATTATGCTGCCTTGTTAATTTTGCCTCTGTAACAGACTGGCAAAGTGCCGCGCGAATATGCTTATGACGATTAGCAGCTATAGAAATGCCAATACCTGTACCACAAATCAAAACACCTAATTCAGCTTCATCAGCACCAATGGCATCCGCGAGTTTATTTGCAAAATCTGGATAATCGACTGAATCTTTAGTATAAGGACCAAGATCTAAAGGTGTATAACCTTCTTCTTTTAACTTATTGATGAAACATTCTTTCAAATCAATCCCGGCATGATCCGAAGCTAAAGCAATGATCTTTTTTGACATGCTCTTTACCATTTCCCCTACCCATATGTGCAGGCTTTGAAATATAGTTTAAATTTTATGGGCTGATAGCATATAGCAGCAAATATGGCTACGATTTTATCAAAATTAATATATTTTGAGCCTATTATTATTTTTTTTAAAAATGCATCGTAAAAATTAATTCATATCAAAATAAAGATTTTCCATTATTTATTTTGATATATTCTAATAAAAATAACAATTATTCCATTTTACTGTTGCTTTTTTCACCTAATATAGTTTTACTTGCTATATTGATTTTTTTTGACTTGATTCGATTCGATTCGTATCAACCTTGAAAATTCAATTCACATTGTTTGTTTCAGGGTTTAGATATGTCCAAAAAAGCCAGTCAACATGATTTACTTTCATTCACGACAAAAGTCGTAAGTGCATACCTAGGTAATCATAAGTCAAAAGCAACAGACATTCCTAAAATCATAAAAAATGTTCATGCCAGCTTTAGCAAATTAAACGGTGCACCGTTACGTACAGGTATGCGCAAATCCGTAT
>CBFCZA010000137.1:0-7698 GCA_965602285.1 uncultured Curvivirga sp.
AAACAAGACATTCGCTCTCTTTAAAATGTTAATGAAAAACTAATGTAATAAAATCATGACAGAATTTGTAATTACGCCTCCAGCTCAAGTAACCTTGCCTGTAAGGAATACTGATGGTCTTTTTCCAGTACGTCGGGTTTATTGTATTGGGCGAAATTATGCAGATCACGCGATTGAAATGGGGCATGATCCTGATCGTGAACCTCCCTTTTTCTTTCAAAAAAATGCGAGTAATTTAACGAGCAATGGCATATTCACATATCCAACGCAGTCCAATGATGTTCATCACGAAATAGAAATGGCGGTGATGTTAGGGGCGGGGGGACGAAATGTGGCCGCATCAGATGCACTAAATTTGGTCTATGGCTATGGGGTGGGCTTAGATCTAACGTGCCGCGATATCCAAGCCGGTCTGAAGAAGGTAGGGCGGCCTTGGGAAATCGCAAAGGCCTTTGAAGAATCTGCACCTGTTAGTGCAATTTCCCCTGTGTCTGTCGTTGGGCATTTAAACGAAGGTGCCATTCGTTTAAAAGTGAATGGAGTGCTACGCCAATCAGGTGACCTTAATCAAATGATTTGGAAGATACCTGAAATGATTTCTTATCTGTCTGAATATTTTGAATTGGGGGCCGGAGATGTGATATTAACAGGCACACCTGCCGGTGTGGGACCATTGGTAAAAGGTGATGTTTTAGAAGGCACCATCGACGGACTGGTTCCCTTAAAAGTGAATGTCGTATAGTTTCTAAATTAAGATATTCATTTTCTAACTAAGCAGAGGGTTCTGTGGTATTCACACGAAAGAAAATTGCAGTTTTATGTTTATGCCTAATTATAGCTTCTGTCTTTGGAAGTTATGTGGGGGCGACACGTTATTTCCTTAAAGAAATGGCGGTTCAGGCGCGTGCAGAAAATACCCTTCATAAGGAAGTTATACGTGGATGGTTAGGGCGATATCGTGGATTGGCTTCCATTTATGCAGACCATAACGAGATCATAAATGTCTTAATCGACCCCAGTATAAAAAATAAACGAGTCGTTAACAGGATGTTAGAAAACTGGGCGAGCTCTTCAGGAGCGTCAGATGTGTATTTATTGGACGCAACAGGTAGGGCTATCGCTGCATCAAATTGGAATGATCCTCTTACGTTTGTCGGTAAAGAATATACTTATCGGCCCTATTATACCCAAGCTATGCAAGGGCGCTTAGGGCGTTTCTTTGCACTTGGAACGACTTCAGGAAAACGAGGGTATTTCTTTTCCTATCCAGTGCGTTCTTTAAATGACATTATTGGTGTTATGGTCGTCAAGGTTACTGTTTCAGAAATTGAACAAGACCTTCGTGCACGTGAGAATGAGATCTTTATCGCCAATGATGCTGGCGTCGTTATTATCGCCAGCCATCCCAATTGGCGTTTAAAGACACTTGGTCCTCTAAATGAAAAATCATTAAATAGGATTGCATTAGAACGTCAATTTGATGATGCTGACCTTCTTCCCATCGGAATTGATGGGGTAGAGATTGAACCGAGCCAAAGCAAAGGTGCCATTGTTTACACAGTAGCAGATCGTTCAAAGTCTAAGAAATCAGAATTTTTACAGTTCCATGAACCTATGACTGCGGAAGGTTGGAACCTACATTTATTAATTTCAGCAGATAAAGCTTATCAACAAGCCTTGTTAGTTGCGGCTTTTGTCGGTGCGGTTTTGTTGGTTTTTATATTGTTGGGCGCCATGCTTTTACAGAGGCGAAATCGATTGATGCTACTTTTGGAAGTCAGGGACCAAGCGCGGCAAAACCTAGAATTAAAAGTGGAAGAAAGAACAGCGGATCTGAAAAAAAGTAATGAGGAATTACACCAAACACAATCTGAATTGGTTCAAGCAGGGAAAATGGCAGCACTGGGACAGATGTCAACGGCGTTAAGCCATGAGTTTAATCAGCCTTTGACCGCGATCCGAACCTATGCAGAGAATGCGATAGCCTTCATGGATCGGGGGCAAGAGGAAAAGGCGGGTGAAAATTTAAAACGTGTATTGACCCTGACAGAACGTATGGCACAACTTTCGAAAAGGTTATCAACTTTTGCAAGGAAGCCTGCGGATAACACGCGCCCTGTTCAATTGTCGTTGGCATTGCATGAAGCCTTAGAGCTTTTACAAGCGCGTATAGAACGTTCAATGGTGCATGTTGATGTTGATGTGCCTGATGTTTTTTGGGTGATTGGCGGGCAAATTCGACTGCAACATGTGTTGATGAATCTAATTGGAAACGCCATGGATGAAATTTCGGACGCACCCCATAAATGGATCAAGATTACAGCACAAAACCTAAAAGGCTTAGTAAGGTTAGAAGTTCTTGATTCTGGCGCGGGTATTCCTGTTGAAATCATAGATAAAATCTTCGACCCATTTTTTACAACAAAAGAAGTAGGGAAAGGCGTTGGACTAGGGCTTTCCATTTCTTATAATATCGTTCGTGATTTTGAAGGAAGCCTGCGGGTTGAAAATCATAACGACGGTGGGGCTTGTTTCATTTTGGAATTGAAACAAACTACTGCACCTGAAGTTTAACTGTTTGGAAAATGAAATGAACGACATTTCTGTGATTTTGGTTGAAGATGAGGAAGATGTCCGCGAGGCGGTATCACAAAGCCTTCAATTGGAAGGGCTAACAGTTAAGGCCTTTGCACGTGCTGATCATGCATTGGAATTTGTAGGCAAAGGTTTTGATGGGGTTATTATCTCTGATATCCGTATGCCGCATATGACAGGAATGGAATTTCTTGCAGCTGCATTAGAAATAGATGCTGAGCTTCCCATCATCCTCATTACTGGGCATGGGGATGTGAGCATGGCTGTAGATGCCATTCAAAAAGGGGCCTATGATTTTGTTGAAAAGCCCTTTGCCCAATCCAGATTATTGGATGCGGTTAAGCGTGGGTTGGAAAAAAGAAAATTGACCATGGAGAACAGGCGCCTGATGGCGGCTGTTGGGCAGCGAGATATATTGGAGTCTTCTTTACGGGGGCGCTCTTCTATTATGGTGGATATTAGGAGAAACCTTAGGACACTTGCGGCTAGTGATGTAGATATTCTGTTATTAGGCGAAACAGGTACAGGTAAGGATCTAACTGCGCGTCTTATTCATGACCTTTCCCCAAGAAAGGATAAGCCATTTGTTGCATTAAATATTTCTGCTTTACCACAATCATCTTTGGAATCTGAATTGTTTGGTCATGAAGCAGGGGCTTTTGCTGGTGCGCTGCGGGCAAGGATTGGTAAGTTTGAACATGCCCGTGGTGGCACATTATTTTTAGATGAAATTGGTTCTATCCCAACATTTTTACAAGTAAAGCTTCTCAGGGTCATCGAAGAAAGGTTGATTGAGAGGTTGGGATCTAACACACGAGTTGATCTTGATATTAGGGTTATTGCTGCGTCTAAAGATGATTTAAGTAAAATGGTTACAGAAGGCACTTTTAGGGATGATCTCTATTACCGCTTAGCTGTAGCATCTGTTATTTTACCATCCTTAAAAGATCGAATGGAAGACGCACCAGAACTTTTCAATCATCTTGTTCATAAGGCTGCGTTACGCCAGAAGAAACAGCCGCCAGAAATCACAGCAGACATATTGAATAAAGTTGCGGGAATGAATTGGCCCGGCAATGTGCGGGAATTACGTAATGCGGCTGATCGATATGTCATGGGGCTTGGGTTACCGATGGATGCGACAAGCACAGAGGTGAATTTGGACTTAGCCCTTCAATTAGATCGCCACGAAAAAAATGTGATCGCAGCAACATTATCAAGCCATAACGGCGCCCTAAAACCAACCTATGAATCCTTAGGGCTTTCTAGAAAAACTCTTTATGAGAAAATGAAAAAGCATAGTTTACAGCGTGAAGATTTCTCTGACGATTGATCGTTTTTCAGGATATGTAACCCAAATGACACACGGTTAATAAGATTTGTGTAATGTGGGGGACAAAAGAATTTAATTCTTCATTTAATGTAATGTTTCCCTAAAATATATCTTGAAATGAAAAAGTAATTACATTCCTATGCTTTTAGACCGCAATTTGTGGCGCTTCAGTATGTAAAATAAAAATAATAATTAGCATCTGAAATTTTAATCAATAGGGAGATAAGAATATGCGTAAAAGTTTAGTTGCATTAGCAACAGTATCTGCGATGGCACTTGGTGCCGCGGCATCAGCACAAGCATCCGATCAATGCCAAGACGGCGAAATTGTAATCAAGTTCAGCCATGTTACAAATACCGACAAACATCCAAAAGGTATTGCCGCTACATTGCTTGAAAAGCGTGTGAACGAAGAAATGAACGGCAAAGCTTGTATGGAAGTTTTCCCGAACTCTTCATTATACAACGATAACAAAGTTCTTGAAGCTATGTTACAAGGTGATGTTCAATTAGCAGCGCCTAGCTTGTCTAAATTCGAGAAATTCACTAAGAAATACCGTATTTTCGATTTGCCATTCATGTTTAAAGATATTGATGCCGTTGATAAATTCCAAAATTCAGATGCTGGTCAAGCAATGAAAGATTCTATGAAGCGCCGTGGCCTTCAAGGTCTTGCCTTCTGGCATAATGGTATGAAACAAATGTCTGCGAATAAACCACTTGTATCTCCTAAAGATGCTGATGGTCTAAAGTTCCGTGTACAAGCATCTGACGTATTGGTTGCACAGTTTGAAGCATTAGGTGCAAGCCCACAAAAAATGTCTTTTAAAGAGGTTTATGGTGCGCTTCAAACTAAAGTTGTTGATGGTCAAGAAAACACATGGTCCAACATTTATGGTAAGAAATTTTTTGAAGTTCAAGACGGCGTAACAGAAACAAACCATGGTATCATTGATTATCTTGTGGTGACATCTGGCGAATGGTGGGAAGGTCTTCCTTCGGACGTACGTAGCCAACTTTCTACAATCCTAGAAGAAGTTACAGCGATGCGTAACAAAGAATCATTCGAAGTGAATGAAGCTAACAAAGCTAAAATCATTGCTGCTGGCGGTGTTGTTCGTCAACTAGACGCGGCACAACGTCAGGAGTGGGTTGATGCGTTGAAGCCAGTTTGGTCTAAGTTTGAAGGCGATATTGGTGCTGACATGATTAAAGCGGCTCAAGCTGCAAGCATGTAATTTGGCCTGATTTAATTTCATGAAATATTAGAAGTATTTTGGCCTGTGCATTTCTAAAAATGTACAGGCCATTTTTAAAACTACATATGCATGGAATTTAAGGCTTTGTGAGAAATAGGAGGTGACATCATGTCCATATCAACTTCTCCAAAAAAATCCAGTGCGCTTGATCGTTTTGAAGAAAATGCGATTGCTTTGATGCTGGGTTTAATGACGATTATTACTTTTGCCAATGTGATCGCACGTTATGTGTTCTCTTCAAATTTACTTTGGGCATTAGAAACAACAGTATTTATTTTTGCATGGCTTGTATTATTCGGTGCTTCTTATGGGGTGAAGAAAACGACACATATTGGTGTTGATGTACTTATCAATATGATGTCCCCAGCAGCGAAAAAAATATGTGCCTTTCTTGCCGCAACGGCCTGTTTGGTTTTTGCGTTGCTTTTATTAAAAGGAAGTTGGGACTTCTGGTCTCCCTTCGTTGGAAAGCAAATCTGGTATGAAGTAGATGATATCCCTATGCCATTCTTCCTTGAAAGCTTAGGAAAGCTTATCAATGAGGGAGAGGCTTATGAGAAAATCCCACGTTTCATTCCATATATGGTTATGCCCCTTAGCATGGCGTTGCTTTCCTTTCGGTTTATTATTGCTATCGTTGAAATTTTAAAAGGTACAAGAGACAGTGTTATTGCATCCCATGAAGCTGAAGAGTTGATGGAAGAAGCGGGCCTTACAAGCGACAATTCGTCAGGGGAGCAAAAATAATGGAAATTATCATTTTATTTAGCATTGTCTTGTGCTTGATGGCAATTGGCGTGCCTATTGCTATTTGTCTAGGGTTATCAAGTGTTCTCTTTTTGTTAGCCGCCTCAGACGCATCATTAGCATCCGTTGCGCAAACTTTATTCTCTGCTTTTGACGGACATTATACTTTACTTGCGATTCCGTTTTTCATATTAGCCTCAAGCTTTATGTCAACGGGTGGTGTAGCAAAACGAATTATTCGTTTCTCTATCGCATGTGTTGGCTCTTTTCCTGGTGGTTTAGCTATTGCATCCGTTTTTGCATGTATGATGTTTGCAGCCCTTTCAGGGTCCTCACCTGCTACGGTTGTTGCGGTTGGATCAATCGTTATCGCAGGCATGCGCCAAGTAGGATATAGCAAAGAATTTGCGGCAGGTATTATCTGTAATGCAGGGACTTTGGGTATTCTTATTCCTCCTTCTATCGTTATGGTCGTTTATGCAGCGGCGACGGATGTTTCTGTTGGTCGCATGTTCCTTGCTGGTGTCATTCCGGGCATTATTGCTGGTTTGATGTTAATGATCGGGATTTACATTTGGGCGAAATTTAAAGGCCTTCCATCTCAACCGTTCGAAGGTTGGGGAGAGGTATTTGAATCTGCCAAAGATGCATTCTGGGGTTTGATGCTGATCGTCATTATTTTAGGCGGTATTTATGGTGGGGTGTTTACACCGACGGAGGCCGCTGCGGTTGCTGCCGTCTATGCATTCTTGGTTGCAAATTTCATTTATCGCGATATGGGGCCATTTAAAAAAGAGGGTGGCACCCGTGGGAAACTCATTTTCAAAACACTACAAACCTTCTGGCATGATGACACTAAGAAAACATTATTTGATGCTGGGAAATTAACTATCATGTTGATGTTTATTATTGCTAATGCATTGATTTTAAAGCATGTTTTAACCGAAGAGCGCATTCCTCAAATGATTACAGAAGTCATGTTGGGTGCTGGTTTTGGCCCGATCATGTTCTTGATTGTGGTGAATATCATTTTGCTTATTGGTGGGCAGTTTATGGAGCCATCAGGCTTATTGATCATTGTTGCACCACTGGTATTTCCTATTGCAATGGAATTGGGAATTGACCCTATTCATTTAGGGATCATCATGGTGGTGAATATGGAAATCGGCATGATTACACCACCCGTTGGTTTGAATTTGTTTGTAACTGCGGGGGTTGCAGGTATGTCCATGATGAATGTGGTTAAGGCTGCATTACCATGGGTTGGCATCATGTTTATCTTCTTGATTATGGTGACATATATTCCATCCATATCAACATGGCTTCCTACATATTTCATGGGTCCAGAAATACTAACAAAATAAATAGAAGGTTTACTTTAGAAGGCGTAGTTCATTTGGGCTACGCCTTTTTTTCTCTCAAATTAGAAAAACGGTTGGGCTTTTCTTTATTTGAGATTAGATTTTCTATTCTACATTAATGAAATTAACTAGGATGTTGATAGATGCAAGTAAGTCGTAAGTTACCACCACTGAATGCGGTAAGAGCATTTGAAGCAGCGGCTCGGCTTGAAAGCTTTGCTATGGCTGCGGACGAACTTTTTGTGACACCTTCAGCAATTAGTCAACAAATAAAGCAACTAGAAGATTGGTTTGGCTTTGCCTTATTTCAAAGACTTCCTCGCGGGTTGGCCTTAACTGATTATGGGCGAGAGTACCTGCCCGGATTAACACGGGCATTAGATTTGATTGCTGATGAAACACG
>CBFCZA010000138.1:0-7645 GCA_965602285.1 uncultured Curvivirga sp.
AGCTTCGAAACCATTGTTCTCTGTCGCTTCTAATGTTTTACACCCCGGAATACAGGCCTTTAATACTTCAGGATCATTTAATGCCTGCCAAACAGCTTCTTTTGTCGCTTGAATTTGTTGTTTGCCTGACATTTCCATTTAAAGTCTCCTGAGAAGTAATTATGTATCTGTTAATAAATATTATTAATGAAACTATTGTGATTAAACAAGAGTGCAAATTTAGTGACGATTTTTTTTGTAGTGTTTGGTTAAAATCTGTTAGTAATGGTATGAAACTTGCTAGTTTTATCTAGTATTAGACATAAATATAGAGATTATAAATGACGAGTTCTTCTGTTTTTTCTGCCTTTGATGTAGCGATGTGGTTTGGAGAGCAAGCCCGAAAAGAAGACATGTATTTGCAACCACAAAAATTGCAACGCATGTTATATATCGCATATGGTTCTTATGCAGCGATGCATCATGGTCGTAAATTGATGCCTGCTACATTTGTTGTAGATGATACAGGACCCATCGAACCAAATGTGTATCGCATCTATGAATTGGGTATTCCTAAAGCAGACCGCGTTGCTTTACCGGCAGAAATAGAACATTTCTTATCTAATATTTGGCGCAAATATTGTCACCACAATACAGACTATATTAATGAACAGATACGCGGGCAGGCTATTTATAAAGAAGCGATAAAACGCGGCGTTAATGAAGAA
The DNA here is from genome assembly GCA_965602285.1 of uncultured Curvivirga sp. Classification (GTDB taxonomy): domain Bacteria; phylum Pseudomonadota; class Alphaproteobacteria; order UBA8366; family Aestuariispiraceae; genus Curvivirga. The sequence goes on from CBFCZA010000138.1 coordinate 708, forward strand.
ATCCCCCATAAAATCATTGCACGGTTTTTCTCTGGCGAAGATCAGAAGAAGATTCAAAAAACGGTTACGGCACCAGATGGTCGGAAGTTAGCAAAATGGTTACCGGGTTCAAAAGCAAGTTCCAAACCGACCAATCGTGCCTAGATAATCAAGGTTTTTCTAATTTATTACCAAATGGAAGAAGTCTCTTTTAGGTAAAAATAACTTTGTGGTCTCGGTAAGAATCCTTATTATGACGAAAATTTATCGATGGAGAGGGAAATTTCATGTTCCGCGGATTATTACGCCTTGGTTTAATGGTGGTATTGCTAATTGGAAGCACAATGAGTGTTGCAATGGCGGCAGGGGCTGATGCTAGCTATCACCTTGATGGTGCTTATTTGAATTTATATTGGATTATTCCATTTGCGGGCATGTTGCTTTCTATTGCTATATTCCCCTTAGTTGCTGGCGATTTCTGGCATCATAATTTTGGTAAGATATCAGCGGCTTGGGCTTTGTCTTTTGTCATCCCTTTTGTTTTGTTCTTCGGAACCAGCATTGCAACCTATGAAATTTTGCATGTGATGTTGTTGGAATATATTCCTTTCATCATTTTATTGTTTTCGTTATTTACAGTTGCTGGTGGTGTTCGACTTCGCGGGAAGTTACAAGGTACACCACTTGTTAACACATCAATCCTATTAATAGGCACTTTGGTTGCTAGTTGGATGGGAACAACGGGAGCTGCGATGCTTCTTATTCGTCCATTACTTCGCGCAAATGAATGGCGTTTACATCGTGTTCATGTGGTTGTATTTTTCATTTTTCTTGTTGCAAATATAGGTGGTTCATTAACACCACTTGGTGATCCTCCTTTATTCCTTGGTTTCTTGAAAGGTGTGGATTTCTTTTGGGCAACTAAAAATATGTTAGCTCCAATGTTGTTCGTATCAGGTATTCTCCTCGTTGTATTTTTCCTATTGGATAGTTACTACTATAAAAAAGAAGGTGATTTACCCGATCTGGATGTATTACATGCAGATGAGCCTGATGGCATTAAAATTGAGGGTGGTCTTAATATTGTATTCCTTATAGGGATTGTTGTAGCTGTTTTAATCAGTGGGTTCTGGAAACCTGGTATTCAATTCGAAATATTCCATACGCCTGTTGAACTTCAAAATGTTACACGTGATGTCTTGTTGCTTGTTATGGCGTGGCTTTCTTGGAAGTTTACTGATATCCATAGTCGAATTGCTAATGGTTTCTCTTGGTTCCCTATTCAAGAAGTTGCAAAACTATTCGTAGGCATATTCATAACGATTGTTCCTGCTATTGCTATTTTAAAGGCTGGTAGCGATGGTGCATTAGGGTTTGTTATTGATGGTGTTAGTGATAATGGTGAACCTGTAAATGTGGCCTATTTCTGGGCAACAGGTATTTTATCAAGCTTCTTGGATAATGCGCCAACTTATCTTGTGTTCTTTAACACTGCTGGTGGTGATCCTATTCATCTGATGGGACCATTGACGAATACGTTGTTAGCGATTTCTGTTGGTGCTGTGTTCATGGGTGCAAATACATATATTGGTAATGCGCCTAACTTTATGGTTCGTTCTATCGCTGAGGAACGTGGCGTGGCAATGCCTAGCTTCTTTGGTTATATGTTATGGTCTGGGGTGTTCTTAATTCCTTGCTTTATATTGACCACATTTGTGTTCTTTTAAAAGCAAACCAGTATTTGTTTTTTAATGAGGCGGCATCATTCTGATGCCGCCTCATTGTTTTTTTGGTAAAGACAAACTAACTTATATAAAGAAAAACCTATAGAAAGCATTGAGGCAATTATGAAAGCTTTAAATACAGACGAGCAGGGTAAAGATTCTAACCGGAACGGTATCAACGTTGATGCTACTGGTGAAGCTGTAAATAAGGGGCGCCGTCAATGGAATACGTTAAAGGCCTTGCTTCCATATCTTTGGCCTAAAAATGCTTTTGATATTCGCTTACGGGTAGTGTTGGCTTTAGTTTGTTTGATGGGGGCTAAAAGTGCAAATGTCATAGTGCCCATTTTCTATGGTAAAGCTGTTGATACCTTAACAGCAGTAGAAAAAAATATAATTGCGATACCAATTGCTTTACTTGTTGGTTATGGCCTTGCCAGACTTATGACTGTTGTCTTTCAAGAAATGAGAGAAGCTTTATTTGCTAAAGTATCTCAACGGGCTATACGTTCTGTTGCCCTAACAATCTTTAAACATTTACATGCACTTTCAATGCGTTTTCATCTTGAACGCCAAACTGGTGGGTTAAGTAGAATAATTGAGCGTGGTGTTAAGGGTATTGAATTTTTATTGAACTTTACCTTATTCAATATTTTACCAACTTTGATAGAAATATTCATGGTTTGTGGAATACTTTGGGGAATGTTTGATTTCACTTTCGCATTAGTTACCTTCGTGACCATCATTTCCTATATTGCCTTCACGATGGCTGTTACAGAATGGCGTTTAAAATTTCGCCGTGAAATGAATACGAAGGATACAGAAGCAAATACCAAAGCAATTGATAGCTTGATTAATTTTGAAACTGTTAAGTATTTTGGAAACGAATCACATGAAGCCTATCGATATGATAAAGCCATGCAAGGGTATGAGACAGCTGCCGTTCGTTCTGTTACAAGTCTTTCCTTTGTTAATATTGGCCAAGGTGGAATCATTGCATTAGGTCTTGTTATTCTCATGGCTATGGCTGGAAATGGCGTTATTAATGGTGATATGACCGTTGGTGATTTTGTTCTCGTAAATACCTATTTGATGCAGCTTTACTTACCATTGAATTTCTTAGGTTTTGTTTATCGTCAGATTCGCCAATCTCTTACCGATATGGAAGATATGTTCACCTTGTTGGCGGTAAAAAAAGAAGTGTCTGATAAGGAAGGTGCTATTGATCTAAACGTTAAAGAAGGATGCTTAACCTTTAATAATGTTTCTTTTGGATATGATACACGTCGACCTATTTTGCAGGATTTTTCATTTGATATAGGCAGTGGAAAAACTCTTGCTATCGTTGGGCCAAGTGGTGCTGGTAAGTCAACAATCAGTCGGCTTATGTATCGCTTCTATGACGCACAAGAAGGGAATGTATCCATAGATGGGCAAGATATCCGCGATGTTACACAATCTAGTCTTCGGGCGGCTATTGGTATCGTCCCACAAGATACTGTCCTATTTAACGATACTGTTCTGTATAATATCCATTATGGTCGCCCAGATGCTTCTATTGAGGAAGTAGAGGAGGCTGCGAAACTTGCACGGATTCATGATTTTATTGTTTCTTTACCTGATGGGTATCAAACCAAAGTAGGTGAAAGAGGCTTAAAATTGTCCGGTGGGGAAAAGCAACGTGTTGCAATTGCACGAACCATTCTAAAATCTCCAGCAATTTTATTATTTGATGAAGCAACATCAGCCTTAGATACTGCCACAGAACGAGAGATTCAAAAAAGCCTTAAGCAAGTGAGCGAAGGTCGTACAACCTTAGTTATTGCCCATCGTCTTTCAACTGTTGTGGATGCTGATGAAATTATAGTTTTAGATTCTGGACGTATTTCAGAACACGGTACGCATGAAGAATTACTTCGTGCGAAAGGCCTTTATGCAGAAATGTGGTCAAGGCAACAAGAGATACAATACAAGGGGTCTAACGTTGAAACAAATTAGGCTATCTATCAGTTTTATACTTGTTACGTTTTTATTTTCGACAAATTCTTTTGCATCTGAAGTAGATTTTGATGTTGAGCAAGTTTCCATTGAAACCATAAATGGAATAATAACCTTTGATATGGAAATGGCATTAAATCAAGAGCAACGTAGACAGGGGCTTATGTTTCGTACTGAACTTGGATCTCATCGTGGTATGCTTTTTGATTATGGTTATCCCTTTATGGCAAGTATGTGGATGAAAAATACATTATTGCCTTTGGATATGCTCTTTATTCGTGCTGATGGAAAGATATCCCAAATTCATAGGCGTGCAATTCCCGGGGATTTAACACCAATCAATTCAAAAGAGCCTATTCGATCTGTTATTGAAATTAAGGGCGGACAATCTATAAGTCTTGGCATATCAATAGGTGATACAATTTTGCATCCTATTTTTAGAACAGCACCATAATTGGATTTCAATTAGGTATTGCTTTCTATATCTTGTATTTATATTAAGTTTTATCAAATAATATTCGGAGTTCACCCATGAAAACTAATTTAAGCATTTCGATTAAAGCTTTTTTGCTTTCATGCTTGTTAGTTTTAACTATTGGCTGCCAACGCCCAGAACTTGATCGCCCAATCGTTACTGGAAATACATTAGATCAATGGAATCGCTTAGATAAAACCGCACCTGATCATGCTAATGTTAATATTTCCTATGAATTTGAATATAGAAATGCCTTCCTTGATGAGGAAACAAATGAAGAAGTTTGGGTTTATAAAGGACGAGTTTCTGATAGATTAAATCGTTATGTTTTAGCTGTTTATTCCCCTCTTGATGATAACCTACCCCCTGGACAAGTGATTACTCAAGGTCGTTTGCGTATGACGAGTTATGATGCATGTATTTCAAGTTCCAAAGAACTAGATGAAAAGCAGTCTGAATTATTTTCAAAAAACATAACTACTATGGCTTCCTTAACAGGAGAAACTGGTAAAGATATGTTTATACGTCGCTTTGTGTCTAATATTACTCAAGAGGGAAGTCGCCAATTAGAAATAGTTTTTATTGTTTTATTGGATGAAGAAATAATAAGGTGCAATCAACTTACTGAAGATTTCTTAACCAAAGAAGAAATTTTTGAGATTTTAAGTGGATGGAAAGATGAAGGTTTACGAACCTTCGAAATTATTGGCTAATTATAATTTAAGAATATTGTTGAATCATGCTTTAATATTTTTTTTAATTTGGTCTAATGTGTTTGAATTGATTGAGGGAGGTCATTTTGAGTTCAAATTTACCTGATGAGATACATTTTGATGTATTGGAGCATCTTGGTAAGGGGGTGACTTACTTCGATACGAATTTAAACTTAATTTATTATAATAGTTTAATTGTTGATATCCTTGGTATCCCAAAGGATATGCTAATTCAGGGGGCCCATCTTTCTACATTTCTGCGTTTTAATGCAACGAGAGGTGATTATGGGGATGGAGATATTGAAAAATTAGTTCATGATCGCATTGAATTAGCTAAAAAGTTTGAGTCCCATGATTTTGAGCGTGTTTTACCAGATGGTATGGTCCTACGTGTTCAAGGTATTAATGTAGAAGGCCGCGGTTTTGTAACAACCTATGAAGATATTACCGAACTTAAAAATACACAGCGTGCCCTTGAACAACTGAATTCTGAATTAGATGAAAGAGTCGCGGAAAGAACTCGTACCCTTAATATTGTCCTTGATAGTATGAAGAATGGTATCACTTTAATTGATAAAAATTTGGCTATTAAAGTTGCAAACAGTCAAGCTTGTGAGCTATTGGATATCCCAAAAGAAGTTCTTTCTTCAGGAAAAATGTTCCATGATTCAATGCGTTTTAATGCAGAACGTGGCGAATATGGTGAGGGTGATATTGAAACTCTTGTTGCTGAAAGAGTAGCACTCGCTTCAAAGTTTGAACCACATAATTTTGTGAGAAAAAGAAAAGATGGCACTTTCATCGAAATTGTAGGGAGGCCAGTGGATAACGGTTTTGTATCTACATATACAGATGTAACGGATTATATGTCTCTTGAAGAAGAGTTACGTCATACAAATGAAAAGTTAGAATTAAGAGTAGAAGAGAGAACCCGTGAGCTTCTTATGGAAAAGGAACGTGCGGAGGAGGCTAGCCGAAGTAAAACAGAATTTCTTGCACATATGAGCCATGAACTAAGAACGCCATTGAATTCTATTATTGGGTTTTCAGAATCTGCAATGTGTGAAATTTTTGGAAAAATAGATAACCAAAAATATAAAGAACATTTCGAAGCAATTAATACTTCTGGGTCTTTATTGTTATCTCTTATCAACGATATTTTGGAAATTGCGAGATTAGAATCTGGGAAGTCGGAAATGCACGAATCCGCTTTTGATCCTGAGGTTCTTATTTCAAGCGTGATATTTGATCGTGCGAAATCTAAGAATATCACTTTAAGTTATAAAAGTGATATTTTAGGGGCTAAAATTTTTGCAGACTCTAGGCGTTTCCAACAAATATTACTTAACCTCCTTACAAATGCGATCAAGTTTACTAATAATGGCGGAAAAGTTCATTTATCTCTCTATATTGGAACTGATGGCGAATTGATTATATCGGTAAAAGATAATGGTATTGGTATGGATCAAGAAGAATCATCTATGGCGTTGGAACCTTTTTCACAAGTCAATGGAACTGCCCATATGGCGCAAGAGGGAAGCGGCCTTGGTCTTCCCATTGTAAATGGCTTAGTTTTAAATCATGGCGGTACCATTGAAGTTCTGTCAGAAAAAAATATAGGAACAAATGTTGTTATCACATTGCCTGCAGAACGATTGATACCGCAAAATCTTTAAGTATTTTTTTTATAGGTTGGTGTTTCAAGTTTGTTTGTCGGGTTATTGGGTAGCTCAACAATTACAGTTGTACCAACATTAACTTCACTAATAATGGTTAAAGTTCCATTATGGGATTCAACAAGCGACTTAACAATTGAAAGGCCAAGGCCGCTTCCTTCTTGTGCTAAATGTGGATTTTTATTTCCTCTAGCGAAAGGTGCGGTAATATTCTCCATATCATCATCTGAGATACCTATGCCATTGTCTTGAACAATAATTGAAACCGTATTGGATGAAGGATTTTCCTTCATTATGAGATAAACTTGTCCTCCGTTTTGATTAAATTTAACGGCATTATTCAATAAATTTATTATTATTTGGGTAATAGATC
>CBFCZA010000139.1:0-7596 GCA_965602285.1 uncultured Curvivirga sp.
TGTACATTGATAGGGCGTCCGTTCATGTCTTCTTTGATAGAGGAAAGGGACGCATCCCATTGTGCTGCGGGGACGGGAAGTACCGAAAGATCATTTGCCATTATTACCAGCCTTAAAGTTAATATTTCCATATGATTATCGCATTTTTATAAAGATGGCATCCTTAAAAAAATATTTCGAAGGGAATGCAGGAGAAGTGATATGGTTGCTCTTGCTCTCCTGTGATTGTGATGTTAGTTTCCGCGTCGGTTTAATCATGTATGTGAATTACATGTAGTATGCACTTATGGTGCTTCAGTAGAGAATGGAGATGGGCGAATGTCGCTCGATAAAAATACAGTCGCGAAAATTGCAAAATTAGCGCGTATCCGTGTGCCTGAGGAAGACTTAGAGCATTTGGCCGGTGAATTAAATGGCATCATGGGATGGATCGATCAGCTTAACGAAGTTGACACCGATGGGGTGGAGCCTATGGCCTCTGCTATTGACCATGAAATGTATCAACGTGAAGATGTTGTGAATGATGGCGGCGATGCGGCTAAAGTTCTTTCCAACAGCAAAGACGCCAACATGGGTTTCTTCACTGTACCAAAAGTTGTTGAGTAGGGAGTAGGTTACAATGACAAAATTAACAAACCTGACAATTGCTCAAGCACGTGATGCTTTGAAAGCAAAAGAATTCAGTGCGGTTGAACTTGCAGAAGATTATAACAAAGCTGTTGAAGCTGCGCGTCCTTTAAATGCTTTCATTGTGGAAACACCTGAAATTGCATTGGAGATGGCGAAGGCCTCTGATGAACGTATTGCCAAGGGCGAAGCGGGCATCATGGAAGGCATTCCATTGGGTATCAAAGATTTATTCTGTACTAAGGGAACGCAAACAACTGCGGCAAGTCATATTCTTGAAGGTTTCGTACCTGAATATGAAAGCACTGTCTCTTCCAATCTTTGGGACGCTGGCGCGACCATGTTGGGTAAATTGAACCTTGATCAGTTTGCCATGGGCTCTGCTAATATCACGTCTTATTTTGGGGATGTGGTTAATCCATGGAAACGTAATGATGATCCTGAAACCAACTTGGTTCCTGGCGGGTCATCTGGTGGATCTTCTGCGGCAGTTGCGGCTCATGCGGTTGCCGGTGCGACAGGTACAGATACAGGTGGATCTATTCGCCAACCTGCGGCTTTCACTGGTACTGTTGGTATTAAACCAACATATGGTCGTTGTTCGCGCTGGGGTATTGTTGCTTTTGCAAGTTCTCTTGACCAAGCAGGACCAATGACACGTGACGTACGCGACAGTGCTATCATGTTAGAAGCAATGGCTGGATACGATCCAAAAGATGCAACATCTGTGAATTTGCCTGTGCCTAATTATGAAGCCTCTGTTGCGGATGGTATTAAAGGTCTTCGCGTAGGTATTCCAAAAGAATATCGTGTTGATGGTATGCCCGCAGAGATCGAAAAGCTTTGGCAGCAAGGTATGGAATGGCTTAAGGATGCAGGGGCAGAAATCGTTGATGTTTCTTTGCCGCATACTAAATACGCATTACCAGCTTATTACATTGTTGCACCGGCGGAAGCATCTTCAAACCTATCACGTTATGATGGGGTTCGTTATGGTCTTCGTGTGTGTGATGAAGGTGATAGCCTTGATGATATGTATGAAAAAACCCGCGCGGCAGGCTTCGGCGATGAAGTGAAACGTCGCATCTTGATGGGTGCTTATGTATTATCTGCTGGCTATTACGATGCTTATTATTTGAAAGCGCAACGTGTTCGTACGCGTATCGCAGAAGATTTTAAAAATGCATGGAACAGTTGTGATGTATTGCTAACGCCTTCCACTCCGTCTGCGGCTTTTGCCAATGGCGAAAAAATGGAAGATCCATTGGCGATGTATCTAAACGATGTGTTCACTGTACCTGCGAACCTTGCGGGTCTTCCCGGAATTTCTGTTCCTGCTGGCCTCGACAGCAAAGGTTTACCATTAGGCTTGCAGATTTTAGGCAAGACTTTTGACGAAGAAACAGTGTTGCGCACCGCGTTTGCATTAGAACAAGCCGCTGGATTTGAGGCTAAACCTCAATTCCTCGTTGGTTGATTTGTGTCGGTTAAGTAGATAGAAGAAAAGAGAATAGCAATGAGCTATGTGATCAAAGGAACTACAGGCGATTGGGAAGTAGTGATGGGGCTTGAAATTCATGCCCAAGTCTCTTCCAATGCTAAATTGTTTTCTGGGGCTGCGACTACTTTTGGCGCGGAACCAAATGAACAAGTAAGTCTCGTCGATGCGGCGATGCCCGGAATGCTTCCAGTCGTGAACAAAGAATGTATCAAACAAGGCGTTCGTACTGGCCTTGCGATGGGTTGTGAAATTAACCTGCGTTCCGTTTTTGCCCGTAAAAACTATTTCTATGCAGATTTACCACAGGGTTATCAAATTTCACAATTTGATCAGCCCATCGTAAAACGTGGTGTGGTTACAATTGATTTGGAAGACGGTACGTCAAAAGACGTTGGTATTGAACGACTTCATTTAGAACAAGATGCGGGTAAATCTATCCATGATCAACATCCAACTAAATCTTATATCGATTTAAACCGTTCTGGTGTTTGTTTGATGGAGATCGTGTCAGATCCGCACATGAACACACCTGAAGAAGCCGCTGCTTACGTGACTAAAATTCGCTCTCTTGTGCGTTGTATTGGTTCATGTGACGGTAATATGGCCGAAGGTTCTATGCGTGCTGATGTGAATGTATCTGTGCGCAAGGTTGGTGATAAAGAACTTGGTACACGTTGCGAAATCAAAAACATGAACAGTTTACGTTTCATGAAGCAAGCCATTGAATATGAAGCAAAACGTCAAGTCCAATTGATTGAAGAGGGTGGCGAAGTTCATCAGGCAACACGTTTGTTTGATCCTGCCAAGGGTGTGACACGTTCCATGCGTTCTAAGGAAGATGCGCATGATTATCGCTATTTCCCAGATCCGGACTTGCTTCCTGTTGTTTTAACTCAAGATTATGTTGATGCGTTGAAAGCAGATCTTCCTGAACTTCCAGATGTTAAGAAAGCTCGTTTCATCAATGATTTTGGTATTCCGAAATATGATGCTGGTGTGTTGACCGCAGAAACAGAAATTGCTGCTTATTATGAGAAGGCGGCTGCTGGTACTGATCCGAAGATCACAGCAAACTGGGTGATTTCCGAATTATTCGCACGTTTGAATAAGGCAGAATTGAATATTTCTGATAGTCCAGTTAGTCCTGAAAATCTTGGGCAACTTGTTGGTTTGATCAAAGATGACACCATCTCTGGTAAAATTGCTAAAGACGTCTTTGACGATATGTTTGCAACAGGCAAAATGGCGAAAGACATTGTGGCTGATAAAGGCTTGCAACAAATCACTGATACTGGCGCGATTGAAGCTATTATTGATGAATTGATCGCCAGTAATGATGAACAAGTTGCAAAATATCGCGATGGTAATGTGAAGCTTATGGGCTGGTTCGTTGGTCAAGCGATGAAAGCAACACAAGGCAAAGCCAATCCCGGTGTTGTCAACAAAATTTTGAAATCAAAATTGGACGCTTAATTAAGCCCCTTTTTGGTTCCTGACGAGATGTTTAAAAGCGCAGCTATTTTTAGCTGCGCTTTTTTATGCATAAAGAAGATGGTTTATTCATTAGTATTGAAATTTCACATAGTTTCTATCCCGTTTTTATTCTATATTCGTAATGTAATATTTTTTAAAATGGGAATGGCGATGAAGCGAGAGAGTTTACATGAAAAATCAGACCATATCGTCCCTTCTTCCTAGTTGCGGGCATATGGGCGGTCGTTTCTGTGTGTTTGTGGATGTTAGGGTTTGCGGGGTACTGGCAGCTTCCAGAGATGATGAGTGGTGTTCTATGGCATCAACATGAAATGGCTTTTGGTTTTGTGGCGGCTGCTGTTTGTGGGTTCTCTATGACGGCTTTGCCCAGTTGGTGCAAAAAACCAAGGTTATTTGGTGGTAAGCTTTTTGCTCTTTGGGGATTGTGGATCATTGGGCGCATCGCCTTTTTAATCCCAGATGTTTTAGGGCCAGAATTGTTGGCGGCAGTTGATCTTTTATTTGTAACTGCATTAGCCATGATTGCGACCTATTACATTGTTGCAGGACGGAATTGGACGAACAGCCCCGTTTTGCTCATGTTAGGGGCTTTTGCGGCTGGGAACTGGTTGTTTCATCTAGAAATTTTAGGAATTAGTGAAACGGCTGAATTTGGCTTCCAACTTTCTATTTTCGCCGTAGTGATGTTGATCTCCATCATTGGGGGGAAGGTTACCCCTGCATTCACACGCAATTGGTTAAATAAGCATGACATTAAGGTTGATATAGCCGAACCCATGCAGTTATTTGATAAGGTAGCGCTTGTATCATTAGTAGTCTTTATGGTGTTTCAATTATTCCTACCTGATGAAACCATTACCATAGCTCTTGCTGCTCTGGCGGCAGTATTACATTTCTATAGAATGCTACGGTGGAAATTTTGGACTGTGCGTTCGGAACCTATCATGTGGGTTCTACATTTAGGTTATTTTTGGATTATCATTGGTTTGTTATTAGTCGTTTGTATGGGATTTGATGGCGGTGTTCCTGCATCCTCTGCTATGCATGCGTTTACTGCGGGTGCGTTTGGTACCTTCATTCTTGCCATGATGACACGGGCAACTTTAGGCCATTCTGGTAGAGAGATTAAGGCAAGTATTTTAACAAGCCTTATTTTTGTGCTCATTTCAGTGTCAGCTGTCTTGCGTCTCATCGCCCCTTTGCTGGGTGAGAATAGCGACCAAGTGTTATTAGAATCTGCAGTGGCTTGGGTCTTGGCTTTTGGCCTTTTTGTGGTGGAGTATCTCCCAATATTGACCCGAAAGAGAATAGAGGTTCAGCCTTAAAGGCAGTCTAACATCTCTTGGATAGAGCAGATTTTATGGCGTCTGGTTTCTGATTGCTCTTGTGCATCAATGGTTTTCCAATCGGCATAGCTTGTAGGGCGACAGCCCCTTTTTGACAGGATGTGGTCAAGGCCAGATGGTCCTGATTTATTTTTGTCAGCGACAATCTTTTCCATGAGAAGCGTTGAAACCACAAAGCTATCAGGGCGGTTTGTTGGAATGGTACCAGAAGGGCCGCGTTTTCCCCACCCAACAACAAATAGATTTCCCTCTATATGTCCATCCTGATTTGGGAAACGTCCTAATTTCTCATCAAAGGGAGCATCCGCCAAGGGGATAGATTGGTAGCCAATTGCACTTACAACTAAGTCAGCAGGAACTTCAAAAGTCTCTCCCGTGCCTTGTGGTTTACCTGCGCCATCCATCTGCATGCGCTCAAACCTCACGGCTGTAACAAATGTATCACCAATTAAAGCGATCGGGCTTGCTTGGAATTGTAAATGAATGGTTTTAGGTAGGTCCTTATTATCTAAACCTTCAAAACTTCTGAAAATATCAAGGATTTTAGTTTTGATTCGCGCCGTGGGTAGGCCTTGATCTATGTAGTTTGGTAATTCTGTAGGGATTACGGCCCCTTCAACAATAGGGCGAGCTTCTTCTAGGCGACCTAGTTCACGTAACTCTGGCGGTGTAAAACTTGCTTCTGCAGGGCCACGACGGCCCGCAATTGTAACATCCTTAATCGCGGCTGCATCTATTGCTTTGCGGCTATGCGCGGCAAGGTCACTATCCGCCATTTCAGTTTCAGATTTAACAAGGACACGGGCTATATCAATTGCCACATTGCCATTTCCAATAACCACAACGGCCTTTGCATGTTCTGGAATGGGAGAGAGTTCAGCAAAATCAGGGTGGCTATTATACCAATTCACAAATGTTGCCGATCCAATGACGCCTGAAAGTTCTTCGCCCGGAATGCCCATTTTTTTATCTTTGCGCGCACCTGTTGCGATCACGACACCATCATATAGGTCCCTTAATTCTGGAAGGGTCACGTCTTTACCGACTTCGATATTTCCTAAAAGACGGACACCATTTTGCGATAAAAACTTGTCATATTGGTTGGTAACTTTTTTTGCCCCTTGGTGATCAGGTGCGACCCCGAACCTAACCAATCCATAAGGTGTTGGAAGGCGATCTATCAAGTCGATCTCTGCATCCGGAAGTTTCTTCTTTATGCCTTCTGCAACATAGATGCCCGATGGGCCTGTTCCAATGACAGCGATCTTTAAAGGCATTGTATTCTCCTAAGGACGGAATCTTGAACTTAATTCATATTGAATAGAAGATGCCAAAGCTTTCCCTATTCATCAAGCTTCTTTGAAGGGATTGTTTGATTGGCGGAAATCAAGATGAAGGTAAATTGGGTTTCAGCCGCATTCATCATTGAAAATGTCGTTCGTAGGCCACCCCTATTATTAGAAATATATAAAAACGAAAATACGTGATTAATCTTTTTTATTAAAAAAATCTATTTTTTTTGCTTTATGCTGTTGAAGAATATGCTGCGGTGCAATATTAATATGGGTGAAGTAATTAAAGGGCTAAATATAGCTGATACGCATGAACTGGATTAAGATATGAAAAAATCTATAAAAAAATTATTGGTCGCCAATCGAGGTGAAATTGCAATTCGCATTTTTCGTGCTGCGAATGAATTGGGTATAAAGACCGTAGCCATTTATTCTTATGAAGATCGTTTTTCGCTTCATCGTTTTAAGGCGGATGAAAGCTATATAATTGGGGAAGGAAAAGGCCCTGTTCAAGCCTATTTAGATCAAGATGATATTTTAACTTTAGCAAAGATGCATCATGTTGATGCCATCCATCCGGGTTATGGTTTTTTATCAGAAAACCCAGACTTTGCCGATAAATGCCGTGCAGATGATTTGATATTCATTGGCCCAGAAGGGGACACAATGCGCCTGTTGGGCAGCAAAGTGGCAGCACGTGAATTAGCCCAATCTGCCGATGTGCCTGTAATGCCTGCCACTGGTCCGCTTCCACGTGATGATGGTGAAGTTGAAAAACTTGCCCTAGAAGTGGGATATCCATTGATGTTGAAAGCAAGTTGGGGCGGTGGCGGTCGTGGCATGCGGGTCATTGAATCCTCCGATGGACTTGCTGATCAAGTTGATGCTGCAAGACGTGAGGCTGCCGCCGCGTTTGGAAATGACGAAGTCTACCTTGAAAAACTTGTACGAAACGCACGTCATGTTGAAGTCCAAATCGTTGGCGATAGTCATGGAAATATTGTTCATTTATTTGAACGTGATTGTACTGTTCAACGTCGAAATCAAAAAGTTGTAGAACGTGCCCCTGCTCTTTACATGGATGGTGCAGGCCGAAAACATCTTTGTGATGCAGCTTTGAAATTAGCGAAAGTTTCAAATTATCAAAATGCCGGCACTGTTGAATTCCTTATGGATGCAGAAACTGACAAGGTATATTTCATTGAGGTAAATCCACGTATTCAAGTGGAACATACTGTGACAGAGGTCGTTACCGGAATTGATATTGTGAAGGCACAAATTCGCATTGCAGAAGGTGCAACAATTGGAGACGGTATTTGCGGTATTCCAGAACAAG
>CBFCZA010000140.1:0-7594 GCA_965602285.1 uncultured Curvivirga sp.
GAACCGCATGACGCAGTTTAAGGAAAAAGCAGGTAAAAACCGCGAGAACGCTTCCACCGGATTATTTTCTTATCCCAATTTAATGGCCGCTGATATCTTGGCATATAAGGCAACACATGTGCCTGTTGGTGAAGATCAAAAGCAACATCTTGAATTGACACGCGATATTGCAAATAAGTTCAATAATGACTGGAATGTGCCAAACTTCTTCCCAGAACCAGAACCTGTAATTTTGGGTCAAGCTGCACGTGTGATGTCCCTTCGTGATGGGTCAAAGAAAATGTCTAAATCAGATCAATCTGATTATAGCCGTATTAATTTAACCGATGATCGTGATGCGATTGCCTTGAAATTACGCAAAGCTAAAACCGACCCAGAACCATTGCCTATGGAGATGGATGGTTTAGAAGGCCGCCCAGAAGCCCGCAACCTTGTGGGTATTTATGCAGCCCTTCAAGATAAAACATCGGAACAAGCTTTGGCTGAAATCGGTGGCAAAAGCTTCAAAGATTTTAAAGAAGATTTAACCGAAGTTGCGGTAACCGTTCTTGGTCCTATCGGCGAAGAAATGCAACGTTTGTTAAATGATGAACCTTATATTGATAGTGTGTTGAAGGATGGGGCAGAACGTGCCCGTTCTATCACACAACCAATTTTAGATGATGTTTATGATATTGTAGGTTTGTTGCGTAGTTAGCCAAGCTTACTTTATTAACCATTCAAGTTTGAAGCCCTCAATTTATTAAGTTGGGGGCTTTATTCTTATATATTAGTCAATAGTGATGTGATTGTATTCACAAATGAAACATTAGTTTTCTATTGCTTAATTTTACAAAGAGGCAGACCGTCCTAAAGATACATTTTTGGATTTTCTGTCATGTTCTCTGTAATATCGTCTATCTTTTCTCTGCTCCTAAGCTATGGCTTGTTGATGCTGGCTAATGGCATGTTCAACACGCTGCTAAGTTTACGCAGCAGACTAGAAGGGTTCTCTACTGGCATGACAGGCTTTGTTATGGCGGGATCCTTTGTCGGCATGTTGATTGGGGCTATCTATGCAGTTCGTTTGATCGCGGCTGTTGGTCATATTCGTGCCTTCGCTGCCCTTGCCTCTATTATGTCTGTTGCCGTATTGACCCATTTATTGAAGGTTGATCCTGTTATTTGGTTCATTCTACGTGTTGTTTCAGGATTCTGCATGGCAGGCATGATCATGATCGTGGAAAGTTGGTTGAATGCAGGAACGAAAAATGACAGACGTGGGCAGGTCCTGGCCCTTTATATGATGACGAATTATTTAGGGGCCGGATCTGGCCAGTTTATGTTATTGCTGGCGAACCCTGCAGAATATGAATTATTCTTAATGGCATCGATCATACTTTCGATAGCCCTAGTGCCTATCCTTATCACTAAATCCGCAGCCCCAAATCCTAGTGAACCTGAACGCATGCCATTTAAGGCCTTGATCGCGGTTTCGCCACTTGGTGTTTTAGGGGCCGTTGCTGCGGGACTGTCAAATGCATCGTTGAATAGTTTGGGGCCTGTTTTCGCCACAGAAGTCGGATTGCCTTTGTCAGAAGTATCCACCTTTATGGCCTGTGTGATTATGGGGGGGATGTTATTGCAATATCCCATTGGTAAGCTTTCAGATCGGGTTGATCGGCGAACCGTCATTTTATCATCTTCAATTTTAACGGCTTTTGCGGCTATGGGAGTTTTATGGGCTTCTGGGCAATCTATGTATCTTCTTTTGATATGTGGTGTTATTTATGGGGGTGTTTCCTATACAATTTACCCCCTTGCTGCGGCACAATTAAATGATTTGGGGGATGTGACAAAACGGGTTCAGCTTTCCGCGGGAATGGTGGTTGCTTATGGAATAGGTGCCAGTATTGGTCCTATGGTTTCGGCGCAATTGATGCATTATACAGGGCCTAATGGTCTTTTTTATTTTATTGCGTCAGTCGCAACTTCATTGGCTTTCTTCACTATTATTCGTATGGGTATACGCCAGCCAAGCCAAAAAGCAAAAGCAATCTTCATACCCTTATCGGGCATAGCAATTTCAAGTAAGCAACTCTATAATTCTGCTCTTGAAACCATGACAAAAGATAAAAAGCGGAAAAAACCAAATGAAGCAGAATGATAAAAACTATCTTTACATATTGATCTTACTTATGGGGTCAATTTTTGTATCGTCAAGTTCGCTTGGTCATGGGGGAATGACAGGAATTGTAAAAGAACGTCATGATAAAATGGTGCAGTTAAGCAACCAGTTAAAAATAATTAAGAAATATCTAAAAGAAGATCAAGGGACATTAAATGATGTTCAGTTGAGTGCTCAAAAAATATCTACACTGGCAATGGATATGCATCGTTGGTTTCCCAAGGGCAGTTCTATGGAAGAATTGCAACAAAACCCAAATGGGGCCAGAAAATCTATATGGGAGAATTTTGACGAATTTACGGAAATGGCAAATAGACTAAAAATTCAATCAGATATAATGATGGAACTTTCTGCTAATGGGGCGCAACATGAAAAAATTATAGAACAATACTCTAATATTGGAAGAGTAGGTTGTATGGCTTGCCATAAGAAATTCCGCGAAAAATTATGAGTATCCATGATTATTAACTTGAATTAGACTAGGTTCGTACTTATTTGCATCATATGAAAAACTTTATTGAAGCCATCAAAGAGAAATTGGAAGAAGTTTGGCCAGAACGCTTAAAGCTTCACAATATCATGGAAAATGCAGGGCTTATTAAAAAAGCGGCCTTGGGTATATTTGTAGTATCAGTGCTATATTACCCCATTGGAATGATAATTTTTCACAACGTTGATGATGATATTCATTTTGGTTCTTCCGTTTCCAAAGAAGGATCTCAAGCGGTTAGTGCTGCGGCTGATGTGATGTTACGTGAAGTAGATGTCTATCGTTGGACGGCTATGGATCCGTTCTTCATGCCCGGTGCTGCCTTGGATAATATGCCAAATTTCCAAAAAGGGATTGTGTCAGCCGTTAGTCGTTTTGCCATTGAGATGTCTGATCAAATTGGCCGTGTTCGTGGCTCGTCCCAAGTGGATGAAGATTTAGATAAAGCGGCTGGCCTTTTTAAGTATAAGCCTGATGTATGGGTTTATGACATTTCGGAATCTTGGCTACCTCAACGCTCCTCTGCGGATCAATATCGCATCGCGATCACCTCTTTTAAGAATTATAACCAACGTTTGATTGCGGGGACCGGTGTATTTGAACGCCGCGCGGATAATTTGCTAACCACATTGGATCGTATTGCAACGGACTTAGGGTCTGCCTCCGCCGTTATTGATACTTCAATTCAGGATTTGTCCCTATTTTCATTCCAATCAGATGATGTTTTCTATAACACCAAAGGTCGTCTTTATGCTTATTATTTAATTTTAAAGGGCCTAAAGCAGGATTTTTCTAATGTGATTGGCGAGAAGGAATTGACCAAAGCATGGGATCAAATGTTGGCATCATTAGAACAAGCATCAAGTATGGACCCTCTATTGGTGTTGAATGCATCACCTGATAGCTTCTTATTACCTAGCCATTTGGCGGGACAAGGTTTCTATTTACTTCGTGCACGCACACAAATTAGAGAAATTTCTAATGTATTATTGAAATAATTAGATTTTAATGGATGGGCAGGCTGCAAAAAATATTTGCCATAATTTCTTTTACTGATAAGCTTTCATAAATAAGAAAATTTCAAATCGTAAGAGTTTGAATGATAGGGAGCTTAAAATGTCGTCTGACAGTATTTCATCTGTCCCCATGGGTGGCTCGAATACACAAGATTCTGACAAAACACGCCCGCGTGTGTTCTTGGTTTTAGCGGATGATTCAGCCGAAATGCCTAAAGCTTTACGTTTTGCTAGCCTTCGTGCCCAACAAACAGGTGGCATGGTTGCTTTGCTTCATGTTCAAAACAATGCGGAATTTCACCATTGGCTTGGGGTGGAGGCAATTATGAAAGAAGAAGCACGCGAAGAAGCAGAGGCCCTGATGCAAAAGTTATCAGAAACGGTTAATGAATTATGTGGTAGCTATCCTGCTATTTATATGCGTGAAGGTGACCGTGCGGAACAGCTATTTGAATTATTGGATGAAGATCGTTCGATCTCTATTGTGGTCTTGATTAACCATTTGGCAGGTAAGGGACGCAGCCGCATGCGGACACCTTTTACAATAGTTCCTGGCACATTATTAGATGAAGAAATTGACGCCTTAACCACGAGTTAACGTTTTAGTTTCTCGTATGAGGCAGCTTTTCCAAAAATTATATACTGTTATTATTATGTTTCGCTTGAAATTGGACCAATTAAGTCCTATTTAAAGCGAAATAAGAATATATTATGTGTGTTTAGTATGTCCTAGTTTATTAGGCGTAGTTTAAATACACAGCCTGATGGAATTAAGGACTTTACCCATGTTCATTCAAACAGAACAAACTCCAAATCCTGCAACTTTGAAATTTATTCCGGGTCGCGTTGTCTTGGAACAGGGAACCGCAGATTTCCCCGGTGCAGATTCTGCTGCAGGAAAATCACCTCTAGCCGAACGTCTATTTTCCATTGTTGGGGTAGAGGGCGTTTTCTTTGGAAATGACTTTATTACGGTTACAAAAGCCGCAGATAAAGAATGGTATGTGATGAAACCCTCTATTTTGGGGGTTATTATGGAACATTTGACAACCGAACAACCTGTGATGAGTGCGGATTCTATCGCGGATGCTTCAGGACATGCAGAAACTACTTCTGCCGATGGGGCTGATGATGAAGTTATCACTCAAATCAAAGAGTT
Organism: uncultured Curvivirga sp.; assembly: GCA_965602285.1. GTDB lineage: Bacteria > Pseudomonadota > Alphaproteobacteria > UBA8366 > Aestuariispiraceae > Curvivirga. Next base: position 4,833 of record CBFCZA010000140.1, read on the forward strand.
GCTAGACACACGGGTTCGCCCTGCAGTTGCACAAGATGGTGGCGATATTGTTTTTCATGGTTTTGAAGAGGGTATCGTTTATTTGTCTATGCGTGGTGCGTGCGCAGGATGTCCAAGTTCGACCGCTACCTTAAAAATGGGTATTGAGAATATGTTACGCCATTATATTCCAGAAGTGGTTGAAGTTCGCCCTGCAGAATAGGCTTAATAACCTAGCATAAGTTTTAAATCATATTGGTGCATATCTATAGGTTCTTATTCCTGATGTTAGGGAAAGAGTCCTGTAGACGTGCATGATTTTTGTCGATAAAATCATGCTAACTCCTACTTGAAGTTCTCGATAAATTTGAGAAGCTCTTTCATAGTAAAAAATCACTTAGTAGGGCAGGTGAGTGGAGATAGAACTGTTAAAAGCAGCATTAAGAAGAGAAGAGTGGGGCTATCCTATTTGTAATTAATTATTATATTCAAATAGTTATTTAAAATTATGGAGAGAGTTTTAAATAATAGCCTTTGTTTAGGAAGCACCAAGATCTAAGAAATTCATGAGCAAGGAAAAGGTTTTTTAACTTTTACTTTTACGTGATTGTCTGGAACTTGGGAGACAGATGGGATGATGTTCTAAGAGATGATATCTGGCTTTACGCTCGATAGTCTTTTCAAAACATTGGCAGGTTTGATTTTTGAGGATAAGAGACTTTTTATCTTCAATATATCTACACCAACATCTGCATAGGCATGATTGAAATGATGGCAACAAGTCGCAATACGGCAGGGTTTTCGACAAATCAGATGTTTCAGGCTTTGAGAAAGTCTTGGATATTCACTGTGATTGTTGGTTTTGGCATTGGCTTGGCATTAGTTGGGTTAATGCAACCAAATGCACCCGCACCAGTTGTAAATGGTAAATTATCTTTACAAAACATTACTAAGCCACAAAAGCTCGCTAGTCATACGGTAGAGAAGCTTCAAGCAAAGTTTAAGAAGATAGGGTATAGCCTAGATTCAATTGTTGAAAATGATTTTATCATTCCACGTATCTGGCCCGATGCTGTACCTGTTGATATGGCTGATATCCAACAAGCAAACGAGCGAAAAGACTTGTTTGTTAAGATGATCCTTCCTTTGGTGTTGCTATCCAATGAACGTATAAGTCGTGATCGCCATAGATTAATTTCTATTATGGAGCGCCAAAATAAAGAAGAACTTGTGGCGCAAGCTGATTTAAACTGGTTGGATAACCTTTCAAAAAGTTATCGAATGAAGACATTAAACATGGCTGAACTTTTACACCGCGTTGATACAGTGCCCCCTTCTTTAGCGATAGCGCAGGCAGCTATTGAAAGTGGTTGGGGAACGTCTAGATTTGCACGTAAAGGAAATGCCTTGTTTGGGCAATGGACATTTGGGGATGATAAAGGGATTGTACCTGAGGGTCGGGAAGAGGGGAAAGATCACAAGATTAAATCTTTTGAATCCCCTTTGGATTCCGTCGCGGCGTATCTCCATAATTTAAATACAAACCGTGCTTACAGAGAATTACGACAATTGAGGTCAGAGAAGCGCTCGGCTGCAGCCCAAGCTACGGGGTTAGATCTAACCGTCGCCTTGCAACGTTATTCTGAAAAAGGCATGGAATATGTTCATCTTTTACAGAATATTATCAATAGCAATGACATGCCTCGTTTTGATAGGGCGCGTTTGGTAGGAACTAAACTGGCAAGCTTAGATAAGATTTGAACTGCAAATCATTAATTTAAGCCTTTAGGCTTTATTTCTTTGTATAAAATTGCATGCCATACCAATACCATCGTCCTTCATCAGCGGGTAAAGTACAATTGATACGCGTTCGACTTGGACCAAAAGGGGTAGTGAAACGTAATTCAATACGTCGCGAACCAATATGTTGCGTATTTTCAATCTTCCCTTCTTTTGAATGGTAACAAGCCAATTGATTTGAATTTTTCAAACCCTTAGGCAAGGTGAAGCCGATAGAAGGTGGGTTTTGCGGGTGTTCTGGATAAAGAAGAGGATCTTTTGGTAGTACGTCAGTTACTGCAAGGCCAAGCGTGTTGATAGACATGCTGAATCGATCCAATTCACCATAACGTTCATTCACAGGAAAGCGTGGTAAAAAATATTGATTATCAGCGGATGTCATCGCACCTGAATGTTGCCCGAAAGCAGAAATATAACCTGTTTCTTTGACAATATTCATCAGTTCAGTGCTTGCCTCACCATAAGGATAAGAAAATAAAGCAGGGGCTTTACCTATTTCATCTTTAATGCGTTGAAAGTCACTTTGAATGTCATGTTGGGCTGTTTGAATGTTGATTTCCGCTAAATGTGCGTGTCTCAGGCTGTGACCAGCAATATCGACCAAGGGACTTTGCGACATTTCACGAAGTTGGTCCCATGACATATAACCACCCTTCCCCTGATCAACAGGATCTGCGGACATGAAAATAGTGAAAGGTAAACCAGCTGATTTTAGCATAGGCCATGCAATTTCATAAACGGAACTATATGCATCATCAATGGTAATGGCGACGCTACGATCGGGTAGAGGCTTTCCAGCTTGCAAGTTTGTTATGATTTTTTCCAGTGACATGACATTATATTTATCCGATGTCATTTCTTGGACATGGCTTTTAAACTGTTGTATTCGTATGTTTGTACTGGGATACTCATTTTCACCAAAGCGATGATACATGACGGCTACTGCTGAATTTTCCATAGAAATTGCCGGCACTTACCCATAA
>CBFCZA010000141.1:0-7556 GCA_965602285.1 uncultured Curvivirga sp.
CAATGGTGCGTCCGACCCTACAAGCATCAATGTCGTATTGAAATTTTCAAATGACATTAAAAAGGCCACTACCCCAGCCCCAATCATAGCAGGACGTAAATAGGGTAAGGTGATGGTCCAAAGAACGGCAGGGCGACTGCCACCAAGATTAAAAGCAGCCTCTTCCAAAGAGTGGTCAAACTTTCTAAGGCGTGCTGATATGACCAAGGTTGAAATTGTCGTAATGAACGAAAATTGGCCCAACACGACCAAGAGTAAACCTGGGCGTAAAAATTCTAAATCCCAACCAATATTATCTTCGACACCATTAGCTAAAGTATTCGAAAACACCAAAATAGAAATGCCTAAAATCACTCCCGGAATAACCAACGGTAATAACATCAACATATAAGCCAGCCCCTTAAATTTGAAATCATAACGTTCAAATAAGAAAGCATTACTTGTACCAACAATTATACTTAATATCGTGACACAAAGGGCCACAAAGAAAGATACACTGACACCTTTTAATATTGTGCGGTCATGAAGTACACCCAATTTTGGTTCTGTATCATTTATAAACCAATCCCATGTGAAACCTTCCCAAGGAAGCGAAGGAAATAGTGAATCATTAAATGCAAATGTCGCGACAACAACGAGCGGTGCAATTAGATAGATAAAAAATACAGCAACATAACTAGAATAAGTCCAGCGCATTAAACTTGATTGTGGAATAGATGGTATCATTTAAATGCCCCTTCCCTTAACTTTTTGCAACGGTACTAGCTAAGGTCTGCCCACTTAAACGTAGACCTAGCCAAACAACAAAAGAAGACAGGAATAATAATAAGAAGCCAAATGCAGCACCTAATTCCCAGTTAAATCTAGTTATAAATTGTGTATAAATTTGCCCCGTGAACCACATACTGGACTTTCCCCCTAACATGATCGGGGTTAGGTAATTTCCTAATGTCAACATGAAGACAACTATACATCCAGAAATAATTCCCGGCATCGCATGGGGGATGACAATTTCACGCGTAACGGAAACTATATTCCCACCAAGATCGTATCCTGCTTCAATAAGGCTATCATCTAGGCTATCCAAAGTACTTACCAACGGTACGACCATAAATAACATTGATGTGTAAACCAATCCGACCACAACTGTGACATCATTATAAAGAAGTTCTACCGGACCATCGATCAAACCTGCCCATTGCAAAAAGCTAGATACAATACCTGTCTCACGTAATAAGATCATCCATCCGAATGTGCGTACCAATTCACTAACCCAAAAAGGTAAAAGGCATAAAAGGAAAAGCATTTTCTTTTGCTTACCACGTACCATCTTTGCAATATAATAAGAAACGGGAAAACCAATTAACAAGGTGATCACCGTTGCCAGAATAGACATTGTGGCAGTTCTAAATAATGTATTCCAATATAGAGACTCCCCGAAAAATTCAGCGTAATTTGCAAAGCTTTGTGTATAGACACGAGGAGAAATTTTTTCACGTATGGATAGTAGAAACATATCAATATGTGGAATAATCACCAATAACGCCAACCATAAAACGAAGGGTGTTAACAATAAAATCAGAGTTAATCTTGTGGTTTCAGAACGGTTCATCTTACCAGCCCCTAACCCGCGAATGCATCAGTAATAGATGAATCCGCAGCAAAACATTTAGTTACATCAGTACGCCAATGTAATTTCATTTTATCACCCGCCTTTAAATGCCCATATTCACCTGTTTGCGGTAAGGTCACGACAATTTCTTCGCCACTTCCCGTTTTAAGAATACTTCGGCTATTTGCCCCATTGAACAAAATGCTACTGACTGTTCCGCTAATACTGTTATCCAAATTGGTCATGCCTGTGTCATTTTTATGCAGAGTAATGGATTCAGGGCGAACAAAAATATCTACAGCATCCCCTTTTTTTGGAATCGTTTGGCTATTCGCCACTTGCATGATCAGGCCACTATCAGTTTCAACTTTCGTCGATTTTTTATCGCTGTCTAAAACACGACCACGCCACCGGTTACTGTCGCCAACAAATCCAGCAACAAAAGCTGTTTTCGGGTTATAGTAAAGTTCTTCGGGACTGCCTACTTGTTCAAATTTACCATGGTTCATGACTGCAACCTGATCTGACATCACTAAGGCTTCTGATTGATCATGGGTAATATAAACAAAGGTCGTATCGAACTGAGCTTGCAACTGCTTCAATTCAACCTTCATATGTTCGCGCAATTTTAAATCTAAAGCGCCCAAAGGTTCATCAAGCAAAAGGACGTCTGGATCCAACACCATACATCGGGCAATTGCGATCCGTTGTTTCTGTCCACCAGATAATTGATCTACTTGTTTTGAACCCGCGTCTGGTAAGCCAATGCGTTCCAATGCCTCTTGCACTTTAACATCTATTTCTGCTTTAGGCATTTTCCTTCGACGAAGGCCATAGCCAATATTTTCCGCAACATTCATCATCGGAAAAAGGGCTAAATGTTGAAATACCATATTCACTGGGCGTTTATTTGGCGCCACGTTTAAAACTGACTTGTCTTTAATAATGATGTCGCCCTGATCGGGCTCGTAAAAACCTGCAATCATGCGCAATAAAGTCGTCTTACCGCAGCCTGATGGGCCTAGAATAGAGAAGAAAGATCCTTTGGGAATCGAAAATGAAACATCATCCACCGCAGTAAAGGTTTCAAATTGCTTTACAATATTATTGCATTCTAAGTCGTATTTCATGAATAACAGCCGCCGAAAATATTAAATTTAAAAAAGTATTTTTGCCAAAAAAATCGCTGGAGAAGCTTGTTAAAACCTCCCCAACGATAACAGGAAATCGTTAAGTATAGTTTGAACTAACTATAGTTGTTCTAAAGAAGGTTTAATTCGCAGCGTTGATTTTATCCAACGCCTTGCCTTCCATTGTTTCAAGGCCTGCTGGTACAGTTGGGTACCATTTGATATTGTCGATTGCAGCTTCGCTAAAAGAATTTTTGAAACGTGCTTTTAAATCAGCATCAACCATAGAATCACCATCTTTAGCCGCAGTAAAGTTGCCAGCCGCATTCGTGATCATTCCAGCAATTTTTGGCTGCATTACAAAGTTAATCCATTTATATGCTGCGTCTTCTGCTTTTGTTTTACGTGGAAGGGCAAATGTATCGATCCAACCTAATGCACCTGATTTTGGGGCTACAAAAGTAATATCAGACATTTCCTTGTTAAGTTTCCAACCGCCAGTATCCCAAGCCATCGCAGCCTTAACTTCGCCAGAGCGTAATAGCCCCATCAACTGATCACCACCGGTCCAATATGCTTTTACATTAGACTTACAATCGATCAATTTATCAGTCACTTTAGTTAGGATGTCCTGATATTTGGCTGCATCACCATAGGCTGCGAATGGATCCATACCCATCGAGAAAGCAAAACCAATCAAAGTTGGTCGTTTCAAACGGTAAGACACTTTACCTGCAACAGCAGAAGAACAAAGGTCAGTGTAATCCATAACACTGTTTCCTGCGTCTTTAGTGTTCATAACCAAACCACTGGTTCCCCAAACATGAGGAACGCCATAAACTTTACCATCATACAACGTATTGGCTTTAGTTGCCTCTAACATCGATCCAATGAATAGGCCCTTATCAATCTTTGAAAGGTCCATTGGTTTATAGATATTAAATTCTTCTTGCGCGCCGCTAATACGATCTTGGCTTGGTTGTGCCAAATCGAATCCAGACCCCCCAGTCGCACGCAATTTAGAAATCATATCTTCATTATTTGATTTGGTTACTTCAACATCAATACCGGTCTCTGCCGTAAACATTGAAATTACACGTTCAGGTGCATATCCACCCCATGTCAAAAGACGAAGAGTTTCCGCCTGTGCCATGCTTGCTACACCCATCGCAACCGTAGCTGCCACTGCACCTACGAATAACCCTTTAACTTTTTTCATTTCTGATCCCTTTCACAAACTCATCACCACCAGATGATGTTTTTCTTCTATACATAAAACTCAAAAAACCGACATTGCTATAGATGAATATAGCAATAATCAGCGGAATAACGTTCATGCGTTTATTTTCATTATTTTGAAAATTTTGTTATAATTTCATAAAAACGCATATTTTCGAAAATATATCGAACATAAATCATTATACGTTTTTTATAATATTGGGATATAAAATACGACCCTTCGTATCGCTATTAATAGTTGTGACTATGGTAACAAAAAGGTCATGGTGTATTTGCATGCGTATGAATTTTGAGATTTAAAATCACTTATAAACAATGAAATGCTTATGATATCAAACCAGATCTAACCTTCTGACATTTTCTGCAAGATTAGGCCCGAGTTCTGTTTCTAAATGTTCTTTAGAAATCATATCTGATGGTGCCCCACAGAAATACACCAGCGGTTCGTTAAATGAAGGGGTGCGAAATGGTACCGCTACAGCATTAATGGATGGGTTCCAACTACCAGAAGTCGCGTAAAACCCTTTGGTAATAAGACTATTTCGACCATCATAAATCTGTTGCATGATTGCTTCTTCATTAGGTTCAGATTTATTGTTACAACTATCGATAAAAACCTTTTCCGCCCCTTCTGGTAATGACGCAAGAAATGTAAGGCCTGAACAGCTTGTGAATAATGGCAAGCGAAATCCAACATTCAACCATATAGAAGGTGCATTAAACGGGCGCCAACTGTGCGTTAATAACATGCGGTCCCCATCACGCATTGTTAAACCAACAAGGGCTTTAACATCCGTAGCAAGGGCCTGCATGATTTCGGATGCATTTTCCATGAATGGTATTGTGGCATTTGCGATACTCCCCAAGGAAATAGCAGCAGGCCCAAGGCGATATTTTTCATATGTAGTTAAATGTTCTAGATACCCTAACTCTGACAGAGTGAAGGTAAGACGCGAGATTGTGGATTTTGGTATGCCGGTTCTCTTTGAAAGCTCTAAATTCCCTAATGGCCCATCAGTTGTTCTAAAGGCCTTCAACACTTGAATTCCTCTTGCCAAAGTTTGGGCAAATCGTCTGTCGCTTTTATAGTTCATTTAAATAGCTCATTATCTAAAAGTCAGGTTAAAATACTGGATTATAACTAGAAGGTACCTTCTTACGATTTTTAAACCATCAGATGGCATCCAACCAGCTTGAACCATAAATAATAAATTCCGCATATTAGAACATAATTTTTCATATTGAGATAGACCATTCTTTTTGATATAAATGAAAAAAAATGATTAAAACATTCATATCACACAGAAAATCACTTAAAGGGATGAGAAAATGGATTTAGAATTTACCTCTCAAGAGTTAGCTTTTCGTGATGAAGTAAGGAACTTTCTCAACGCTCATATACAAGAAAAAGTGCGTGATGGTAAGTATCTATCCAAAGCTGACCAAGAAGAATGGCATGCTATTTTAAATGCCAAAGGTTGGTTAGCAAACCATTGGCCAAAGGAATATGGCGGCACAGGTTGGAACGCGGTTGAAAAATTCATATTCGAAAATGAATGTTGCCTTGCTAATGCCCCCCGCACCTTGCCATTTGGCTTAAATATGCTGGCCCCTGTCCTCATTAAATATGGCAATAATGCCCAAAAGCAACATTGGCTTCCTCGTATCTTAAACGGTCAAGATTGGTGGTGTCAGGGCTATTCGGAGCCCAGTGCCGGATCTGACCTAGCAGCCGTCAAAACAACGGCTATACGTGAGGGTGATACGTATATCGTAAACGGTCAAAAAACTTGGACCACTCAGGCCCAACATGCCAACATGATTTTTTGTCTTGTGCGGACATCCAGTGAAGGCAAACGCCAAGAAGGAATATCCTTCTTACTGATAGATATGACCAGCCCTGGCATAGAACTGCGCCCAATCAGAACTATTGATGGCGGGCATGAAATTAATGAGGTTTTCTTCAGCGACGTTCGTGTGCCTGTAGAAAATCTAGTCGGTGAAGAAAACAAAGGCTGGACCTATGCTAAATATCTTTTAACATATGAGCGTACAAATATTGCTGGCGTTGGTTTCTCAGTAGCAAGCTTAGAAAAACTAAAGCATATCGCAAATAATCAAAAAGATAATGGGGCAAAACTTGCTGACAACCCTCTTTTTGCTGCACGTATGGCAAAAATTGAAATCGACCTTGAAAACATGAAAACCACAAATTTACGGGTCATTGCGGCGGTGGCAGGCGGTGGTGTTCCAGGGGCTGAAAGTTCCATGTTGAAAATCAAGGGCACTGAAATTCGTCAAGAATTAAACAGCTTAACACGCCGCGCCCTTGGTAATTATGCGCGCCCTCATATTCCTGAATCTTTTGAAGAAGGATATAATGGCGATCACATCGGTCCTGATTATGCCGGACCGATTACAAGTCAATATTTCAACAATCGTAAATTATCCATCTTTGGTGGCTCTAACGAAATTCAAAAGAATATCATTTCAAAAATGATCCTTGGGCTATAAGGAGGGGTAGGACTATGGATTTTAACCATTCAGATGATCAAAGAATGATGTCAGACACATTGTCTCGTTTCATTCTTGAAAAATACACCATCGAAAATCGAAATGAAAATGCTGCCTCCAATGTAGGATACAGCCCAGAGACATGGAAAGAATTTGCAAATTTAGGTATCATTGGCGCACTATTCTCTGAAGAAAATGGGGGATATGGTGGTGATCCGTTTGATATCAGCGTCATTTTTAAAGCTTTAGGCCACGGATTAGTTGTTGAACCATTTTTAGAAAGTGCAATCCTGAGCGGCGGGGCCATTGCTGAATGTGGAAACGACACTCAAAAAACTCTTATTGAAGACATCATATCCGGTTCTAAATTAGGCAGCTTCGCGCATTATGAGCCAAAAAACAGATTTTCCATCAGCTCCGTTTCAACCACAGCAAAGAAATCTGGGGAAGGCTGGACCCTGAATGGCAGAAAGTCAGTTGTAAAGTTTGCAGAAAATGCTGACTTCATAATTGTTTCAGCACGAACTTCTGGTTCAAATGATGACATGGATGGTATCTGCTTATTCATTGTGCCTAGCAAAAGTAATGGCCTGTCATTACAGGGGTATAACACTATTGATGGTGGACGTGCAGCTGAATTAACCATGTCCAATGTTCAACTAAAATCTAGCGACCTTCTTGGTAAGGAAGGTACTGCCTACGCCCCCCTTGAAACAATCATCGGCAAAGGTGTTTTAGCCCTTTGTAGCGAGGCCCTTGGGGCGATGGATGCTGTTAAAGAGGCAACGGTTGAATATCTACAAACTCGTAAACAATTTGGGATGCCAATTGGTAAGTTCCAAGCATTGCAACATCGCATGGCTGAGCTTCTTATCGAAATCGAACAAACACGATCTTCGCTCATCAATGCCGCCGCAGCGATGAATGGAAATGATAGGGTCAAACGCGAACGCGCATTATCTGCAGCCAAATACACTGTTGGTCGTGTAGGACAAATGGTCGCAGAGGAAGCCATACAGATGCATGGCGGAATGGGTATGGCTTGGGAATTACCCCTTGGT
>CBFCZA010000142.1:0-7534 GCA_965602285.1 uncultured Curvivirga sp.
CTGGAGCCGGCCACTGACACTGGGACGCGGCGGGGGCCTAGTGCAAGTATGCGTTTTGGTAACCATGCAATGGAAGTTCTCATAAATGATTTACTATCTATGGGGGCTGCAAGGAATAGATTAGAATTTAAAGTATTTGGTGGCGGTCATGTGATAAATTCAAGTAGTTCAGTTGGTGATAAAAACATCAATTTTATTGAGCAGTTTTTAAAGAATGAACATATTGCAGTGGCTGCCCAGCATGTTGGTGGTGATAGGGGCCGAAAAATTGCCTATTATCCAGATACAGGCAAAGTAAAAATGAAATTATTAGATAAAGCAGAATCTTCTTCTGTTGTGGATGAAGAATTATTGCTGAAGAAACGTTTGAACACAGATAATGTTGAAGGCAGTGTAGAGCTATTTTAGCTTTAGATAAGAAAGATAGTGGGTAGGGGTGTAAATGAAACCGATTAAAGTACTTATTGTTGATGATTCAACCTTAATACGCGAATTATTGACATCTCTTTTGGGAATGGCTGACGATATTCATGTGGTAGGGGCTGCAAGTGACCCTATACGTGCCCGCGAAATGATTAAAGAATTCAATCCTGATGTTATTACCTTGGATATTGAGATGCCTAAAATGGATGGGCTTACCTTTTTAGAAAAAATAATGACTTTGCGCCCAACACCTGTTGTCATGGTTTCATCTTTAACCCAAGAAGGTGCGGAAGTGAACCTTAAAGCTTTGGAATTGGGGGCTGTAGATGTCTTTGGGAAGCCAACTTTAGAGTTAAGAAAAAACTTTAATAAACGAATAGATGAATTACTTACTAAAATACGAGTTGCATCAAAAGCGCATGTGATACCACTACCAAAAACAAAAATCGAAGAAGTAAAAATTGAAAATTTATCTGGTAAAATCAAATCTGTTGAAAAAGTAATTGTTATAGGTGCTTCTACAGGGGGCGTGGAAGCAATTCGTGAAATAATTACCGCGTTACCCGCGAATAGTCCCCCTATATTGATTGTTCAACATATGCCGCCTAATTTTACAAAAACCTTTGCTAAAAGGTTGAATAAAATATCAAAAGTCACCGTCGTTGAAGCTCAAGATGACGAACCAATATTACCCGGACATGTTTATGTTGCGCCAGGAGATCGCCACTTGCAAATTTCGAAGGCTGGCAAGGGCTATAAATGCGTTTTAGATGACAGTGATCGTGTGAGTGGTCACAAACCATCAGTGGATATGCTGTTCCGCTCTGCTTCTGAAGTTATTGGTGAGAATTGCGTAGCTGCTATTTTAACTGGAATGGGAAAAGATGGAGCCCATGGAATGTTGGCGTTACGTAACTCTGGTGCAATTACGATCGGTCAGGATGAAGCGAGTTCAATCGTTTATGGAATGCCAAAAGCTGCTTTCGAACTGGGGGCTGTTCAATGCCAGCTTGGATTAAGTAAAATTCCTAAAGAATTAATGAAAAAATGTATTATTTAATAAAGTGTGTTATTTAATACGTTAAAATACTCTGGGGGGTATTTATTTAAAATGATGAATGAAAATATTGATGTAATGGTTCAGCAAACGGATACAGATATACTTACTGGCATTATTGAAATGTTAACAAAGTGGGTGGGTCTTTCTGATGCGCAACAACGTGCTTTCGTTGCGCTGATTAATGAGTTGAAGGTTACATCTCAATTAGTCGAATCTAGCACCGGAAACCTTTCAACCCAATTCCAAGAATTGGTTTTAAACGCATCCTGCCAATCAAAACAATTACAAGGTCTTTTGGAAAAGTCCAGAACAGTTAAAATTAATGATGAGATTATAACTTTACCTGATACAATTAGTAATTTGGATCAGGCATTAAGTGATATTATATCTGAAGTGTTTAATATTGCAAAATTAGGGATCACCATTACTTATGATGTGAATGACATAACATCTCATATCGATAAAATTGATCAGAATTTTACGGAAATTTCAAAGATTTCGGAGAATCAGGACCCAAGTCAGGCTTTAGAAAACCTTAAAAAAATAAATGAAATTTCAACCATGGCGAAAGAGAATGTGGACGCTGTTTTACGGGGAACTTTGAAAACGAAAGAAACTCTCCAAGAGGTGACAACGGTTGATATGTCTGATAATGTTCGCATTAAGGAACATATAGCCGATTTGATGAAGGCAATTCTAGAGCAAAATAATGAAATTAATAATGCGATAGAAGAAACCTCCGTTTCCTCAAATGCTATTTCCATGGGCGTTTTAAATATTATTACAGGGATGCAATTCCAAGATAGAACTTCGCAACGTCTTGAACATATCATCGATTCACTTGAGATTATGGGAACAATGCTTAAAACGATGGACGAGGAAACTGAGCCATTTGTTGCAGGTATGGATAGGTCAAAAGTGACGGACCTAATTCTCAACCAGATGATTGACGGATTTCAATTATCGGAGGTAAAAGAACGATTTATAAAGGCTGCTTTGCGCGGAGAAATTATTAATAGTACAATAAATTCAGATGATGTCGATGGTTTCAATTCATCTGATGATGTCGATTTATTTTGATTAAGGACACTCAAATGCAATATAAAATCACACGAAATGGGCAAGTTTCATCTTGCATTTTAACAGGTGAACTCACATTTAATGATCACGATTTATATCGAATGATGTTAAAAGAAAGCTTGGAAGATGGTACTAATTCTATTGTCCTTGATTTATCAGGTTTAGAATTTATAGATTCTGCAGGTATGGGGATGCTTCTAGTGGCGCAAGATCAATCACAAACGGCTAATTGGAAGTTGGCTGTGGTGGGCCCTAAAGGCCAAGTGCAAAAAATGCTAGAGCTAGCTAAGTTATCTCACGTGATGGATATTAGTTAAGCCACTAAATAATTAGTTTTTCAGGATAGAATTATTGACAGATGAAAATAAAATGACCGAAAAAGGTTATGAGCCTGTACCATTTGAAGAAATGGCTGATCTTCCTATCTTGATTGCTGATGATTTACATCTTCTACGGCAACTCTTGAAAAACTATCTTTTAAAAGAAGGATTTAAAAATGTCCATCTGGCTGAAGATGGAGAAGATGCCATAAAGAAAGTGGAAGAAATTCGCCCTGCTATTTTAGTGTTAGATATAATGATGCCAAAAATGGATGGCTTTGAAGTTTGTAGACATTTGCGGAGTAACCCACAGTTTTCTGAACTACCTATCATTGTCCAAACTGGTATGGAAGAAGCTGGTGAACGCCTACAAGTATTTCAAGAAGGCGCCAACGACCTTGTTATAAAACCAGTTAATGGCGCGGAGTTGGTTGCACGAGTAAAAGTTCATTTACAAAATGAAATATTACGTAAAAAAGAGCGCTCTCATCAAGAACGCATGGTTAATGAACTTGATGCCGCGCGCCAAGTTCAAGAAGCCCTATTGCCTAGCCAACAAGATATTCGTGCGATCGAAGGAAAGCTTTGTAACGAAAAGTCATCTATTTCTATCGGAGCTGAATATAGGGCTTCATCTGAACTCGGTGGTGATTTTTGGGGGGCTGAGCTCATTAAAGATGGGGTTTTGGGGATTTTCTCAGTAGATTTTACAGGCCACGGTGTCGCATCTGCTCTAAATACTTTCAGGCTTCATACTTTGTTGTCGAACAGTGAGTGGGATTGGTCCGATCCTGTTCTATGGCTTTCTGAAGTGAATAACCGCCTTTCAAAGGTATTACCAATAGGCCAATTTGCCACAATTTTTTATGCGGTAATTGATATAGAAACACGTGTCATGAAATATGCTTCTGCTGGTGCGCCGCCTATCATTGTTGGTGAGGGAATTGGAAATGAAAGTCGTTTCTTAGACACTGCTGGATTACCAGCAGGGATAACCGATGATGCTATTTATAACGAGCATACAGTAGATCTTCCTTCGGGAAGCCAAGTAATAATCTATAGTGATGCTTTGATTGAAACAGCTGAAGAGGGTGAAGGGTTCTTAGACGATGACAACTTATTAAAAGTGGCAGATGGAGCCCTTGGTTTAAAGACAGGGGAAGAAAAGATGAGACATATTTTGGATGCCTTCCCCGGAAAAGATATGGAACGATTACCTGATGATTTAACTCTAATTTGCTTGGCTATAGATTAAGAAACTATAAATTTAAAATAGCAGTTACTTCATTACCTTTTTCATTATAAGACAACGCGTCAAATACGGTTTCTTTTGCTATGGCTATTCCTCGGCCATGTTTTAACGTTAGGCGGTCTTTGGATAACTCTAGGTAAGGCTCCCAATCAAAACCAAAGCCTTCATCAGTAATTTCGATAGTGATTTTTTTCTGATCTCTTGTAAATTTTATAATGACAGACTTGTCTCTATATTTCTCATTATTTAATCGAGATTCTACTTCTTGTTTCCAAGTTCCATTTTCTAGAAGGTGAGACTTTTCATCAAAACTAATGCCGAGATTTCCATGCTCTATAGCGTTGATAAGCAGTTCGGAAACTCCTAGGGCTACAGATTTTGGTTTTGGACAAGCAGTAGATAAAAAAGTCGTTAAGCTATTAGATTCATCTAGGGTTTTAATTTCAAAAAGACCAGATTGAATGAAGCCGACTACAGAGGTAACATCATTTAATTCACCTATGATATCATAGACACGTTGAAATTCATGAGCTGCAGAATTGACGAGGGAAGGAAGTTTGGTCTTTGCGTCTTCAAAGCTTATGGAGTGAAAAAGGCGGTTTGCACGCAATATATTTAGTGTATCAGGCGTGACGCTTCCAATTATGATAATAGGTAGCAAAAAAGTTGTTTCATCATTTTTTAGGTCGTTAAGCATTTTAGTTAAAATTAATTCATCCATATCACTTGGTATGATGATAGCTGATAATTTTTTATGTTGCTCTGATAGGGATGTTAGTAAAGATTCATCAGGAATACTAACGATAATATTCATATCGTTTCCATCAATATTTTTTAATGGTAGCAGATATGTGAGAAGGTCTGGCACAGCTAAGAGCACAGAATCAGGTTTGTTGGTTTGTAGGTCAATGTAGGTCATTGCAGGTTATTATCAATTCTAGTAATGAAAATTAACAAATTCTATTTAACTAATAGATTGTATATGTTTGAACAAGACCATGGGAAAATTCCCCGCTTGATGAATGATATCAACTGTATCTGGAATATCTTTTAGATCAGAGTGCCCTTTGTCCAGATTTGAAATTAATATCAGTTTTATATTACTTGTAGATCTCATGCTGCTTAACGCACGGGTAAGGTCAGGGCCGCTGATTTCGCCGATGATAGTTGACATGATGATAAAATCCGGGTGCATGTTTATAGCCAGTTGCAACCCTTCTAAACCAGAACGCGTTCCAACGACCCGATGCCCTAGACTTTCAAAAACTGTCCTAGAAATAGCAGATATTGTTTTAGAAGGCGATATGATCAATGCTTCTTTGAAAGAATCTGGTTTTTTCAATGGTAAATCGGTTTTTGGGGAAATAGAATTATTTGTATATTCCCCAGCTACAGGCAGGCTTCGTAACATGCTTTGTGCAATTTCTGGTTTTGGGTCTTTTCCAAGTTCTGTTAGAGCACGCATTTGATCTACGAATCGTAGCAAAGAGGACCTATAAGACTCACAAGATAGATCAATGAGAGTCGCAGAAATAAAATCCTCAAATCGATGGGCAACGGTTGTAATGGTCGTGAAGCCAAAAGCACCGCCTGAACCTTTAATATTATGTGCTATCCTCAACAAGGTCATATCAGTGCTTTCTTGGGCCTCTGGTTGACTAGCATCATTAATACAAGATTCTAAAGTATCAAGTTCACCATTCATCCAGTCTCCAAACTCATTTCTGAGTTGAGCATATGCATCATCAGCAAGACCTATGTTTGCAGGCATAAATTTGAAGTCCCTAGTAAAGCATTGACTTAATAAAAATCTATTCAACAACCCTAGCAAATTTTACTTTGTGTGCAACTTTTTCTTTTATTTTTTTAATTTAACTCTTGACCCTCCTGTAACTGGAACCTTTATAAAGGGTATCTAATCAATTATGGATGGATGCAATGGTCATTTCTAATCTAGAAATACAAAAAACGGATACGTTAAAGTTTCAAGTTACAGGTATGACCTGTGCGGGATGCGCATCACGCCTTCAGCGTCAACTTCGTGAAGTCCCTGAAATAGTGAACTCTCAAGTGAATTTTGCTTTAGGTACAGCCAATGTGGCTATTCTTAAAGATCAAATGTCACAGGCCCAAGTTTTTGATGCTGTTGCGGATATTGGGTTCAATGCCAACGAACTTAAGTCTGGATCGATTTTCAACGCGGATAAAGGTTTTTATAAACTACTCATCATTTTTGTTTTGTCTTCCATACTATCAATCCCTTTACTATTGCCTATGCTACTTCATCCTTTTGGCGTTCATCTGCATATTGATGGTGTTTGGCAGTTGGCTTTGGCTACACCTGTGCAATTCATCGCAGGTGCACGATTTTATAAGGGGGCATGGGCTGCATTAAAACATGCAAGTGGTACTATGGATTTACTTGTTGCCTTAGGGACAAGCGCTGCTTACGGGTATAGTGTAGCGGTATTATTAATACCTGAACGAATGGCTGGGAATGGGTTGTATTTCGAAAGTGCTGCCGTTGTTATTACTTTGATTTTATTAGGACGCCTTATGGAAGAGAAGGCTAGGCGTGGCACTGCAAAAGCTTTACAATCCCTAATGTCGTTGGTTCCAGAGCAAGCTATTTTATCTAAAGATGGTTTAGATAGTTTTGTTGGCATAGAAACCCTTCAAAAAGGGGATGTGATAAAAGTTAAACCGGGCCAATCTATTCCTATTGATGGCAGTATTCTCAACGGCTCAAGTGAAGTCACCGAGGATATGTTAACAGGAGAGCCCTTGCCAGTTCTCAAAACCGTAGGTGATAGCGTCACGGGTGGTACTGTGAACGGGGTGGGCAACTTAACTATAGAAGTAGTTGCAACCTCTACTGATGGACGACTATCCCAAATCATAGAGTTGGTTGAGAATGCTCAAGCTGGACAAGCACCTGTGCAAAAGCTTGTTGATAAAGTAGCTGCTATTTTTGTTCCTATAGTTTTGCTGATTGCACTTGGGACTTTCCTTGGATGGTATTTTGTTGATGGGGATGTAGAAAACGCAATGTTGACGGCTGTATCTGTTTTGGTGATCGCTTGCCCGTGCGCATTAGGTTTAGCAACACCAACGGCAATTCTAGCTGGTACAGGGGCAGGAGCACGTGCAGGAATTTTATTTAGGGATGTTGATGCATTACATAAGATGAAAAACGTTGATACGGTTATCTTAGATAAGACAGGTACGATTACGCTTGGTAAACCACAAATCGTTTCTATTGTTTCTTTTGGTGATATGAAGGAAAGGCAGATTCTTAAAATTGCAGCCTCCTTACAGGTGGGCAGTGAGCACCCTCTTGCAAAACCATTTACAAGTGAAGCAAAAGATCAATCCATAACCTTAGAAGAAGCCACTGAT
>CBFCZA010000143.1:0-7506 GCA_965602285.1 uncultured Curvivirga sp.
GCTGCACCAGCACATTCGCATAACCACGATCATGATCACGGCCATTCACATGCCCCACAAGGTCAAGCTAAACCTGCGAATCAAGGTGCGGCGGGGATCACACATATTGTCGCAGTTGCCAGTGGCAAGGGTGGCGTTGGAAAATCTACCACGGCGGTGAATGTTACTTTGGCCCTAAAAAGTCTAGGTCTTAAAGTAGGTTTGTTGGATGCTGATGTATACGGCCCCAGCCAGCCACGGATGCTAGGGATCACTGGCAAGCCAGAATCAACAGATGGGAAGATGCTAGAACCCAAAGAAGGATATGGCGTTAAAGTTATGTCTATGGGCTTTTTAGTTGACGAAGATCAACCTGTTGTGTGGCGTGGCCCGATGGTTATGGGCGCCTTACAACAAATGTTAAACGATGTAAGCTGGGGCAAGCTAGATGTATTGGTTGTTGATATGCCGCCAGGAACAGGTGATGCACAATTAACTATGGCACAAAACGTACCATTAGCAGGTGCTGTCATTATTTCGACCCCGCAAGACATAGCCCTTATTGATGCACGAAAAGGCCTTAATATGTTCAGGAAGACCGATGTGCCTGTATTAGGTATCATCGAAAATATGAGCTACTTCCTTTGCCCGAGCTGTGGAGATCGCAGTGATATCTTTGGTCATGGTGGAGCAAGGGATGAAGCGACTAAGCTTGGCATTGATTTCTTAGGAGAAATTCCTCTTCATATGGATATTCGCAGCACATCAGATGAAGGCAATCCAATTGTGGAAAGCGCACCAGAAAGTGCACATAGTAAAATTTATCTCTCCATTGCTAAACAGCTTTGGGAGAAATTAAGCGGTGAAGGCGCCACACCTGCGGGCCCAAAAATCACTATTAGCTAAGGTTATTTATTCTGTTTCGATTAACTCTTTTTTGTTTTGGTTTACTATTCCTGCCATTTTGGTCACAAAGCCCAATTATGGCAGGAATAGCCCATGCACAAGAAGGTGCAGAAGCAAGCCTAAAAGAATCTCGTTATATCTTAAGCATGACGAATAAATTACGTCAGAAAAACCGTTTGAAAAAATGGACCGCGGACTCACGATTGATGATTGTGGCGGATAATGTTGCTCGTAAAATAGTAAAATACGGCATGAAAAATTACAAAAGTAATTGGCTTGCTGAACCACTTCGAAAAATCGGCTATAGCTCCCAAAGCACTCAGATTATCATTCAAGAAAACAGCCCTTCACGTGAAAAATTTTATAATAGTCTCTTAAAAGATAAAAAGGGTTCAAAGTTTCTAAAGGATAAAATGCGTACTCAGTTTGGTTTTGCCTACCTGTCTGGGTCGGCGGTCCGTTCGAACCCACGCCTTTCAAATATACGCATTGCAATTTTAGCAGAAAAAACCAAACAAGCGGGCAAGAATTGGGCTAAAGACCTTTTAAAATATATAAATAAATTTAGACGAACATATAACCTTCCTCCCTTGAAACCTAACAAACTTTTATCCCGTGCAGCACAGGCCCATGTGGATGATATGGCGATAAAAGATTTTTTTGCCCATAAAAACCTTCGTGGGAAAGATCACGGCTATCGCGCACAGAGAGAAGGTTACAAATATCAAGTAGCCTTGGAAAATTTAGCCGTAGGACAAAGTTCCCCCGAGGAGGTTGTTGAGGCTTGGAAATTATCAAAAGATGGCCATCGTGAAGCCATGATTAACCGTAAGGTGACTGAAATTGGCCTTGGATATCGTTTCTTGCCAGCAGATGGAGGAAAAATACAAAGCTATCATTATTGGGCTATCACTATGGCAAAGCCGCGTTAATTTAAATCATCTCAACGGTGGCATATAGGGTGCAAGAATCGGCATTTGCCTGAAGGTAGATTCAACACGTTGCAACCAAGTATGATTTACTTGATAAATGGGAAGTGCTGCCTCCACGATTTTTTGTAATCGTTCAGACTCTTCCACATAGGCTTTTATCCGCTCTACATCGTGACTTAAATTATCATAATCAATGAATAAAATATTTTCATCATTATTGAATGTTTCCATCACAAAACGACTGGCGTCAGTGTAAACCATACACCCATGCGCCAAAGCAAACCAAATACGTTCGTGACTTCCTTCTGGGAATTTTGTCACTGTATTTAAAAGAACTCGACTTTCCTTGAGCATTTCAATCACATCATGCCCTAAAGTTGGTCCATAAAAATGGTGGTTTTGATCGGTAACCCCTTTGACTTCTTCCATGACGGGGCCAAAAATATGTAAGGGAAAATCTTTAAACGCACGTAGCAACTGCAAACGCCGTTGCTCTTCCGACCAATGCCCCATCTTATTTAGTAATTCACCTAAAACAGGCAGGTCCATAATTTCCAACGGATTAAAGCCTGCTTCGAGCGCACAGCTACGAAAGGCAATATATGCCTCCACCCCTTCATGGAGGTTCATTTCTGATGCTTGTTTAACAATTGAAATCAGGCGTTCATCACTGCCCGACAAAAGTGTTTCAAAAGCCCCTAATGGCTCTGGGTTTTTAATATAGCCCACAAATGAAATTGGGTATTTACGATCCGCTAATGGTTTTCCTTTCGTTACGGTTAAAGGCCCGCCGTGCGGCATAAAAATTGTTTCTAATTCAAATTTTGCATCCTCATAAAATTGCTTAAAACTTCTATCACTATATGTGGCTGTCGCACCCGATTTCATGGGTTGAACAAATTCCAAAAATTCGTAAGGCGCATCTGAATAATAACTTAACTTATATTGCTCCACAGGAATAGGCGACTTATGTAGGCCTAACTTACCATTAGAATCAAAAACCATCATGGGTCGTTCAGATAAAACGGCCTGATGCATCTCTGTCAAAAATGCTTGGTTCTTTTGTGGGTCTTCTTCAAAAAAATGCGCTTTAGTATTTGGGAAGAAGTGACGTGTTGCTGCTAACAAATCCTGATCCGTATAAGGGATTAGAGTATAATTCATCGGCGTCGCATGACAAAAATAAATGTCCATAGGGCTATGATCCCAAATTCAACATGAGTTGGTAAATTTAAAATAGATACTTGCTAAATAATAGCCATGCTTATCTAATAAGCCAAAGAATATTAATCATGAAAATATGGATGGGGACTAAGATGAATGAATTACTTAAAAAATTAAAGGCCGGCACGAACGGTCATGGCCTTTTCATTGGATCAGATAGTCCCCTTGTCGCCCGTAGTTTAGCCACATCAGGCTTAGATTTCGTATTTTTAGATCAACAACATGGCCTTATAGATGATAAATCCCTAGACCATATGCTTACAGCTGTTATGGGAACTAAATGCACCCCAATTGTACGTGTTGCCAATAACGATTCTGGTTTGATCATGCGGGCCATAGATCAAGGGGCACTTGGTGTGGTTTGCCCTCTTGTAAATACAGGCGAAGAAGCTGCCCGTTTTGTTCATGCCCTACGATATCCCCCTGAAGGCGGGCGCAGTTGGGGTCCTATGAAACCTAATCTTTATTATGGACCTGATTATACACAGCGCGCCAATGGTGAAATTTTGGCAATCGCACAGATTGAAACAAAAGAAGCCGTATCGAACATGGATGATATTCTTTCAACCAAAGGGTTGAATGCAATTTTGGTTGGACCAAATGATCTTGGTTTCACTTATGGAAATCAACCCCAAGCAATGCCTGATGACCCTGATGTATTAGCGGCAATGAAAAAAATTGCAACCGCATGTCGTGCAAAAGGGATCTATGCTGGTATCCATTGTGGAGATGCTAAAATGGCTAAGGAAATGTTTAGTTGGGGTTATCAATTTGCCTCTATCGGTACAGATGCAGGTTACCTACAAGCCCATGCGATCTCAATCTTGGATGAAGTAAAATCCTAATCAATCTAACAAAAACAACATCAAAGGCCTTACCATTCCATGTCACAGGAAATTTTAAATAATCTCCCCTTAGAAAGCTTTCCACTTAAGGCCTTTGATAAAATTCGCTACGCAGATACAGACAGCCAAGGGCATGTGAATAATGCTGTCTTTAATACATTCCTAGAAACAGGGCGTATTGAATTGATTTATGGGCCAGAAGTTCCCTTATCCGCTGAAACATCAGCGTTAGTAATCGCCAATCTAAACATGAACTTTATTGCAGAAATTCATTGGCCCGGACAAATAGATATTGGAACAGGTATCTTAAAGGTGGGAAACTCTTCAATCACTATTTTGCAAAATTTATTTCAAAATGATCAGTGTGTTGCATCTGCAAAAACCGTCATTGTACATATGGACAGTAACATAAAAAAATCGTCCCCCCTACCAGATCCTGCTAGGGACGCCTTAAATCGCTACCTTCTTAAATAGACGCTTAATCTTCATCCAAATGGACCGATAATGAATTGATGCAATAGCGCAAACCGGTAGGTGCTGGCCCATCTGGGAATACATGTCCTAGATGGCTATCACATTTCGTACAGGTAACTTCGACCCGCTTCATACCATGGCTCATGTCTTCATGTTCGGTGATCTTACCTGCGGCGATACCTTCGCTAAAACTAGGCCAGCCACAACCTGCATCGAATTTAGATTCAGAACGAAATAAATCCTCTCCACATCCCCGACATTGATATGTACCATCGCTAAACACATCCCAGTATTCACCAGAAAACGCACGTTCCGTCCCTTTTTCACGGCAAACATGATATTCATCAGTCGTTAGCTGATCGCGCCATTCACTCTCTGATTTCTCGATTTTTCCTGAACCACTCATTTACAACTACCTTTATGGGTTGCCTGAATTTCACGGACACGCTTTTCACAACGATGCAGCATCTTATCAACAATACCGATTTTATCCATCGCCGCTACAGTTTCAAATAGGTAATCCGCAGCACATCCCAACGCCCCACTACCATGGGCTAAGTGATGGCAAATTTCTTCAAAAGACAAATGCCCTGCATATTGTTGATACCCTTTGTTCATCACAAAGGCCACTGCAGGTAAATCACCATCAGGTGTTTTTAAATTCACCCATTTAGGATGATATGCGCCTGAAACCATTTCACGAGACCAAATCACTGAAAGTTCTTCTTCCAAATGCCTCGGGTCTACTTTCAATGCCTGTCCAGAACATGAACCACTTGTTTCTAATCCAAGGACCAAGCCCGGTTGATCCACGGACCCACGCCCCATATAGGTACGAAGACAAAAGGAGCGATGATAGCCAAACAAGCGGACATCACGCCGATCCACAAGATGGAATGCAGGGTTCCATAATAAAGAGCCATAAGCAAAAATCCAAACAGCTCCATCTTCATGTGGATTGGTGGCTAAAATTTCTCGCCAACTGGCTTCGCGTTCTTCCGCCGTTGAAAGACGGATAAGGCCAAGGCGTTCACCTTCAGCAGCCATTTTTTGGAAGAAACCATCCTTTATCGCATCACGACCGACACCGTTCACGGCACACCTATCTTGTTCATTATTGTTAACGTCAAAGATAAGCAATTCGAACGGCACTTGCAAACCAGTTCACAGATAAACTGTAGCTGATTTTAAAAAGTGGCTCTTGATATATAAATATTAAGAAAAATGACGCCGTTCTTCATTGCTTTTAAGAACCACAACAAAACCTTTAGCGCCATTTTAAAATTCATGAAACACAGTCAGTAAAAAAGAATCAGGCAGCTTGTTTCTCCCTAACCAATTGGCCTTGTTTCATTTGAACAGCTAATTTAGCCACATGCTGCCCTTGTAAGCTTGCAAGTCCTAAATCTAATGTTGGATCAAGATTATCATCAGTCCCAGTAATCATTGATGCACCATAAAAAGTACTTCCACGAGGTTGTTGGATATTTGTTACATCTTCAGAAATCATCGGCAAACCTGAAATCAGCATCCCGTGATGAGCAAGAGTATTCCAAAAAGACGTGATTGTTGTTTCTGATCCATGGTTACTACCTGTTGAGGTAAATACACTACCAATCTTCCCAATTAATTTTCCAGAGAACCATAAACCACCAGTTTGATCGAGGAAGTTACGCATTTGAGCTGCCATATTACCAAACCGTGTAGGAGCCCCAAAAATGATAGCGTCGTAATTCTCTAACTCTGAAGGAGTAGCCACTTCTGCTGCTTGATCCAATTTAGCACCGGCTCCTTTTGCCACATCAATCGGCATTGTTTCAGGAACGCGTTTCACCGTTACTTCTGCCCCCTCAACTAAACGTGCCCCTTTCGCCACAGCATTTGCCATAGTTTCCATATGTCCATACATAGAATAATATAATACTAAAACTTTTGTCATCTTTAGTTCCTTCAAAAATTACCAAATGAAAAACAACTCTTCACCTTGCGCTCTTGAAGATATATATAATTAGAGTTAGGATATTTTATAATCCATATAATTTGTTTCCAAAAAAGGCGTAATTAAATGGCACTATTAGATGGCATGTCCAGCTTTGTCGCTGTGATAGAACAAGGTAGCTTCACCAAGGCAGCGGATCATCTTGGGCAGACAAAATCATCGATCAGTAAACATATCACCAAACTTGAAGAACGTTTGAATGTGAAGCTTTTAAACCGCACCACCCGCGCTCTTACTTTGACAGATGCAGGACAAAATTATTTTGAAAAAGCAAAGGCGATAATAGAGCAAGCAGAAGAAGCAGAAGCAGAAATCACCTCCCTTCAAATATCATTCCTAAATTCCAAGAAGAAAACCCAGAACTCACAATTGAGATCTATCTATCAGACCATAAAATGGACCTAATGGAGAGTAATTTCGATATGGCTATTCGTATTGGAAAACTTCAAGATTCAAGTCTAATAGCAAGGCGCATAGGGAAGACCAGAAGTATCGTTTGTGCCAGCCCTGAATATTGGAAAACCCATGGAAAACCAAAATCCATTCAAGACTTAATCAACCATAATTGCATGCGATATAGCAATTTGGCCAATCCAAACATATGGAATTTCACAGATAAAGCGGGAAAGCATTCATCCGTAAAAATATCTGGAAGTCTTATATGTAACAGTAGTGAATTAGAAATAAGCCTTGCGATTAAAGGGGCTGGGGTTTGTCGCATGCCCCAATATATTTGCCAACCAGCCTTAGAATCTGGGGAATTAGAAGCGGTATTAGACGACTATACTAATGATGAAATCGGCTTTTATGCGATTTACTTACCCACACGTCATGTACCAGCGAAGATCAGAACCTTCATAGATTACTTGATTAAACACCTACCCAAAACATGTGATTGAAACTATGCCGTTTCCACAATAAGTTTTTGTTTTTTGTGATAACGCAAAGAAATAAGCGCACCACCGACAACAACAATACAAGCTAACCCCATCATCCATAACAAAGATGTGACATGGATATATTCCATCAACACACCTGAAACGGGACCTCCAGTGAAGGTGCCTATTTCAAAAACAATGACATAAGTTGCATTTGCAGAAGCCATAGCCCCCCCTTTAAATCGTTGCCCCAATATAGCAAGACTAAG